>CAIRSO010000020.1 GCA_903881215.1 uncultured Bacteroidia bacterium | reverse complement strand
TTAGCACCACATCCCCTTCGGTAACAACTGCGATGATATTTCCTTTTCGCGCTTTTACTTCTTGGATATTGCTGACAATTTTCTCATAGTAATGATCCTTGGGTGAGACCACTACCACTGGAAGGTTGTCATCAACAAGTGCGATCGGACCATGCTTCATTTCTCCTGCAGCATATCCTTCAGCATGAATATAGGAGATCTCTTTCAGCTTGAGGGCGCCTTCCAGGGCTACCGGGAAAAGGGCTCCCCTTCCCAGGTACAAGGCATTTGCAACGTCTTTGTATTTGAATGCAATCTCTTTAATCTTCTCATGCCCGGCAAGAATGGTGGTGATTTTCCCCGGAATTTCAGACAATTCTGTGATAATTTCATGATACAATTCGGCAGAAAGCTCACCTCTGGCAAATGCAAGCTTAAGAGAAAAAAGAGTAAGAACTGTAACCTGAGCAGTAAACGCTTTGGTAGATGCCACGCCAATTTCGATGCCCGCATGGGTATACACACCTGCGTCAGTCTCCCGCGCGATAGATGACCCTACCACATTGCATACTCCCAGAATGGTTGCTCCCCGCTCTTTAGCCATCCGCAAAGCAACCAGGGTATCCGATGTTTCACCACTCTGACTGATCGCTATGACGACATCCTCCTTCGATAAAATCGGATTTCTGTATCGAAACTCAGAGGCATATTCAACTTCTACAGGAATACGGGCATAGGTTTCGATCAGGTATTCTCCAACCAATGCCGCGTGCCAGGAAGTGCCACATCCTATCAAAATAATTCTTTTGGCCTGAACGATCTTTGGGAAAATATCCAGTAATCCACCGAGTACAATCGAGGTATGGTCACTCGAGAGCCTTCCTCTGAAAGTATCGTCGATCGTCTTTGGCTGTTCAAATATTTCCTTCAGCATAAAATGGGCAAAATCACCCTTTTCTATGTCACCTATAGTCTGATCAACTCTGGAGATCTTAAAGGTAGCCGGTTTATCTTCCAGTGTTTTGATGGTTAGACTATTTTTAGAGATTACAGCCAGATCATTGTCATTCAAGTAGATCACATTATTAGTGTATCCAATCACCGGGGTAGCATCAGAGGCCACGAAATATTCGCCCTGTCCGATTCCAACAACCAACGGACTTCCTCTCCTGGCTACGATAAGCTGGTCTTTCTCTTCAGTGCAGATCACCGCTATCCCAAAGGCACCTACAACCTTGGAAAGTGCGAGTCTGACAGCCATTTCGGCCTCCATATCTTCGTCCTTACTGTAAAAGAACTCAATCAGATTGACCAGCACTTCCGTGTCTGTATCAGACTGAAATACAAATCCATTCCTGATAAGATCTGCTTTAAGTTCGGCATAGTTTTCGATGATTCCGTTATGAACAAGCGCGAAAAATCCTTTCATTGAGCTGTGTGGATGGGCGTTCATGTCATTTGGTTCACCATGTGTCGCCCACCTGGTATGGGCTATACCGACAGTCCCATCCAACTCTTCGGCAAGAACATGCCGCTCAAGGTCAGCCACCCTGCCTTTGCATTTGTGCACCATCAAAGTATTTCCTGAAATGGCCAGTCCGGCCGAATCATAACCGCGATACTCGAGGCGTTTAAGCCCTTGAATTAAGAATGGATAAGCCTTGTTTTCTCCAACATAACCGACGATTCCACACATAATAATTAGTTTTGAATGGTTTGAAGTAGCATGATTTTCTCCATTTTGGCAATCACTTCATGTCCCAATGCCTCCTTTTTTGCCATGTGGTCTCTGATGGAACTCACCTCAGCATGTGTCTCAAATTCTCCTCTTACCTCGTCAAAATCGAGCTGCCTGACAGACTTGTCTCCATCGATCCCGAATCCGGTTTGTTTGATCAGTGAGAATTCTTTCTTCGCATCATTGTATAGGAGCTGATCTATTTCCATTACTGCCTTCAGCCACTTTTTAGTCACCTCGATAACGTCTGTGGGCGAAAATTCAGAAACCGGAGTTTTGTAGAATTGATTAAATACATCAACAGCCCACGACCACTCATAGGTGTAATAGTTCTTGTGGATGGACCGGATAGCAGCATTAACCTCCTCCAGTGAATGAATTCGTTTGTTTTCAATCGAATCAAGAAGCTGGTCTACAACATCCGACGGACAGATCATACCTGTCAGATCGAGCCACTTGGAATTGCTTCCAAGCGGAGTGTCCTTTTTCAATGCATCCCGAATATCTTCAGAAGTAGAAATATTCAAACGCTGTATCCTGGATATCAAAGAATTACCTAAAAATTTCCAGATAGCTTTTTCATAGAGTTCGATTCCTCTTAGTAATGCACTATTTTTAATGATCATTCCATTGTAGGTATAGTGAGGGGCCGTTTCGCCGGATGCATGGAGCAGCTCAAGCAGAATGGCTCTGCCATTGATCATTTTCTGGATCGTATATGGACTTAGTAAATTGAAGTTGATGGAGTCGAGCAGATTGGTATCTTTTCTCCTGTCACGCTTGGGCCATTTTTGGGAGTCACGAATCGTCCCAATACTTTGCAGATTGATTCCCGGTATCAGCCTGCTTTCATCCTTCTCTTCGATCAAATAGGAAAAGGGGAAGTCGGTCGTATCAGAATGACGGTAATGCCTGCCAAGAACAAGAGAAAAAGCCCCAATTCTGGAAGGCCATAAAATATAGGAATCACTGGTCGTTTTGGCTCCCCGCTCGATAACACCCTGATGGATCGGACCCAGTTTATAGAGGTGGTTACTCTGGTTTGATCCGCTTCCTGCATTCATAAAAGAAAATAGTCCCGCGATCAGCAAAGATGATTTGTGATGTGACACGGTATACGGCCCTGCAAAAATGGAGCAAGCCTCCCCATGTAGTCCCTGGCAATTGGCAAAGAAGACGGACTCAACGGCCGAATAATGTTTGTCAAGAATGCACCCTTGACCTATAAAACAATTGGATACCAATGTTGTATCAGTGATCCGGGTCCCGGAGCATACGATGAAATTCTCCAGAATAACACCCTGCCCAATTGTAACCGGGTCGGAAGTTGTACTGTTGATACTTCCATTATCCAACTTCGACACCCCTTCCAGGATAGCACAGCACCCAATTTTTACATTCCTGATCGTTCCGCAATTGATCATATGAACGCCGTTCCCGATGGTCCCAACGGAAGAAGAAATAAAGCTGACATAATTTTGGATAAAGCGTTCTATCTCATTTACAGCACTCATCCGGTGACGGTAAAGCGCAAGGATATAAGCTACATGAGAAGAAAGATGGTCGTAAATAGGAATTTCCCTTCCTCCGGATTCGTTGATTACCTTCACTCGTATTCCATTGCCGAATGAGGTAGTACCTTCGACTGCCAGTTCATTCAGATTGTGAATGACCACATGCTTCCCGATAGAATAATTGGCAATATAGCTTTTTACTGTGCTTATCAGGGCGTTATCATCAATAATACAATTGTGAATATGTGCATGGATGATCCCTGTTTTCATCCTGACTCCGCCAAAAAGCGTAATCTCCTCATCAAACCTGCCCAGTTTGTTGGTCCCGGAGAATTTGGTAAACCTGACATTGTCAGGTAGAAAATTGTTTACTACTTCAATTTGATTCCAATCTTCACAATAACATCCCTGAAGAATCAGCTGACCGATCTCCTCATTCGACAGCTTGCGGTATTTAGGTTCATCCATTTTATCAATTTTAGAGTTAGAACACAAAGAAAGTAGTTTTGATTC
>CAIRSO010000019.1 GCA_903881215.1 uncultured Bacteroidia bacterium | reverse complement strand
TCTTGCCCTGATTCATGCCAGATCTTTTGCACAAAGGAAAGCAAAACCCATTTCAAATCGTCGCCAACTAAAAAACTCAGCAAACTTAGATTAATCAAGCTTTTCAAAGAACTTAAGTTAATGTTAACGCAACGCTAGTGAGTTACGATATTTATTCAACGCCTCTTTTGGCGTTTCAAACCCGAGGGTTTTTCTGGGTCGATTGTTTAATCGAGCCGCAATCAAATCTATGTCATGAGTCATAAGGTTTTCGAACGAGGTACTTTTAGGTATATATTGTCTGATCAATCCATTTTGGTTTTCATTCAAACCACGCTGCCAGGGGGAGTAAGGATCACAAAAGAAGACTTTAATCGGCAGGTCAGAAGCAATCTTTTCATGGCAGGCAAATTCTTTTCCGTTATCAACCGTCAGGGTCTTTATCCAGGAAAAATGATTGCCAAGAAGCATCTCAATCGCATATTGGACCTCATCTGCACTACGTTCTTGAACCTTAAACATAAACTGGTACTTTGTTTTCATTTCCGTAAGCGTCACAATAGCCCCCTTGTGGTTCTTTCCGATAATGGTATCTCCTTCAAAATGACCGATCCTGGATTTATTATTAGCGGCAACCGGCCTTCTGTCGAGAAACACCCGGTTTTGAATGATGCCACGGTTATCGTAAAGGTTCTTTCGTTTTCGTCTGGTTCGGTGTCTGCGACGAAGATGAGTAAACAGTTGACCGCCATCTCGACGATCTTTATAAACGAGCTTATAGATCGTCTCATGGCTCACCATCGGCTTTCCTTCCTTCGCAGCACGGCCGGCAATCTGCTCAGGGCTCCAATCATCAATAATGCCCCGATAGATTTCCTGTCTGATCTCTGGCGTGAGCTTTCGATGTTTGAATTTGGCTGTATGCCGGAGGTCAGTCTTGATTTGTGCCCTGTTTGGATTGTAGATCCCGTAACCTCTTCCCCGCTTGGGCGTATTGCGATGGATTTCCCTGGTGATGGTCGAAGCAGACCGGTTAAGTTTCTTGGCTATTTCAAAGAACGAAAAATCACTATCCAATAAAACTTTAATCTGATGTCGCTCAACGTTTGTAATTTGATTAAATTTACCATGCATAGAGTGGAATTTATGCAAAGGGAAGGTAGGGCTTTTTCTTTTAGCTCGCTTTCCCTTTTCCGTTTACACTCTTTTGCATTTATTAGTTGAACTTAGAAATCAATATGTTCAAATGTAAATAAACTCATGCTTATCTATTTAATCATGAATAGATCTTCACTTCCTATATTAAGTAGATGGCCGTTATGATGAATATGAAAATCTCGTTGAAAGATTGAATAAACATGAACCCAAAGTAGATTTTGATCATATTAACTCATTAATTGAGATGAGGGAAAGAATCGATAAAATCGAAACCTACCCTTATCGCTTAAAAACAATTTCTGCATCAGTTTCCATAATACTAATCTCTTTGCTTCCAGTAATTTTAGAGTTCGTACTAAATTTTCTAAAAGCACATGAGAAGTAATAAAGTTAATCAGAAAAGCTCGACATTTTTACATATCTGGACTTTCGGCTCATCCAATTATATAACTTAAATTTCAGATAATGAGCGCTTTAAGTCTGTAAAAAGAAAGTCCCCCGAGTTGCAACTTTGAGCAGCAGGGGGAGCCATCATAGACAGGAGGTCAAAATCGACCTCCTGTTTTTTTTTCGACCGCTGGAAACCCCTGACAATATTGAGTAAGACTTGAATCTGTGGCTTGAACGGGGTAGTTGCAACTATAATACTCCCTTTTGTTAGGACAGAAAAGTTAAAGAAGATAGTTGTTTAACGGGATTGAGACGGGAAATAACTCGAAGAGTTATTCTCGGATCAAGCCCTTTCTCTTTTTGCTTCTTTTTCTCTTTGCTCATAATGGTT
>CAIRSO010000018.1 GCA_903881215.1 uncultured Bacteroidia bacterium | reverse complement strand
GTGAAAACCAATATGATGTTCCTTCAGAGGCAATCCTGAACAGTATGCTCGACAAGGTACACCATCTGATCCGAAACAAGGAAGATCAAAAAAGAAAACTTTTCAGGCACCGCTTTGTCCGTTCTTTTAGCAAGGTGGCTGCAATCCTGATGTTGCCCATTCTCCTGACCGGCGGACTGACCATTGGATATTTGCTCAAAAGATCCAATCCAATTTCAGAGCAATCTGCCAGTTCAGTGATCCATGCGCCCATGGGGTCAAGGGTCGCCTTTAATCTGCCAGATGGAACAAAAGGTTTCCTTAACAGTGGATCAAGCCTAACCTATTCTATTCCTTTCATAAACAACAGAAACGTTGCACTCGACGGCGAGGCATGGTTCGATGTCACCCATGATCAAAATCACCCGTTCGAAATCAGTGCCGGTAATTCAAAGGTAAAAGTACTTGGCACCAGGTTTAATGTAAGTGCTTACCAGGAAGCCCAATACATTGAAGTTGTGTTACAGCAGGGCAAAGTGGAGTTTTACAGGGACAGCCAATCCGAAAAGGTTGCCTTAGCACCTTCTCAGAAATTGGTGTTTAGGGATGGAAAAGTTAATGTGACTAAAACAGATCCTTCAAAATACGAATCATGGACTGTAGGTAAACTGGTTTTCAGGGGAGACGACATGGCAGAAGTGGCAAGAAGGATTGAGCGGTGGTACAATGTCAAAGTGATCCTGGCAGACAAGGAACTGGAACGATATTCATTCCGGGCAACCTTTGAGGATGATTCGCTCGATGAGGTTTTACGGATGCTGGGCATGACCTCACCCATTGATTTTAAAATTACGCCTCGTATTGTAAACAACGATGGTACTGTTGAAAAAAGAATAGTATCACTATATCAGAGAGTTAATAAAATTAGTACTAACCAAAATTGACAAATATGGTAAGAAACAATCAAGACTAACTAATATTAAAAAAGGAAACCGCGCCAACGGTTCCCTTTAAAAATCATCCAATTAGGAATCTTTTATAAACAAACATTACAAAGGTATGAAAAAAAATTACTCAGACTGGGGAGACTTCCGTCATTCCCTGAAAAAAACACTACTAATTATGCGCATTGCACTTGTTCTATTGCTGGTTGGATTTCTGCAAACCCATGCAAACGATGCATATTCCCAGAAAACCAGGCTTTCGGTCAGCTTTACCGATACCCAGTTGGCCAAAGTGCTCGATCAGATTGAGAACGAAATTGAGTTTTTCTTTCTCTACAATGAAAAGCTGATCGATGCCAATCGAAAGGTTTCCATTGAAGCCAAAGACGAGCGAATTGATGAGGTGTTGAAAACGCTTTTTGCCGGGACTGATGTGGAATATACTATTACAGACAGAAAGATTATTCTTGCTCCTGCAAATATGATGGAATCACAGCAGCAAGGAAAAAAAATCTCTGGTAAAGTTACAGATCGTTCCGGACTGCCTATCCCCGGCGTATCTGTCGTGGTAAAAGGTACAAATACAGGTATCACAACTGACAATGAGGGTAATTTCTATCTTGCATTACCAGCGGATGCCATTTCGCTAATTTTTTCGTTTATCGGAATGAAATCTCAGGAAGTAACCATTGCAAACAAGACTACAATCAATGTGGTATTGGAAGATGAAACCATTGCCCTGGAAGAGGCTGTGGTAATTGGATACGGTACAGTTAAGAAAAGGGATCTTACAGGATCGGTTGCATCAGTCAAGCCAAAGGATATGGTCAAAATGGGACTTAACGACCCTGCAAAATCCATTATGGGTAAAGTAGCAGGTGTTCTTGTAAATGAGAGTAATGTTCCCGGAGGTTCATCATCATTGCTCATCAGGGGTAAACGTTCAATTACTGCTTCCAATGCTCCTCTTCTTGTTGTTGACGGAGTCCCGATAGTCGGTGGTGATCTGAATGATTTCC
>CAIRSO010000017.1 GCA_903881215.1 uncultured Bacteroidia bacterium | reverse complement strand
TGCATTGCCGAGGCAGTATAGGCGATGACAGGAATATGGTGAAGGTTTTCGTCCTCCCTGATTAATTTCAGTAATTCAAAACCATCCATTCCTGACATCCTGATGTCGGCAATGATCAGCCTGGGAAGTTTTTTTCTGGCAATGATCAGCGCCTGATTCCCGTTCGAAGCCATGGCTACCTTTATCCCTGAATTTTTCAAGGCATCTTTCAGATAATTGCGGTTTTCCTTATTGTCGTCAACGACAAGAATCAGGGATTTTTCAAATTGAATGAATTCAGGGATGAAATTGTCTTCAGAAATTTTTTGTTTCGCATCATCAGAACAGGCAACCCCAGGGATAATAACTTTAAAGGTACTGCCGGTGTTCAACGACGATGTGAGGCTCACCGACCCTCCCAAAAGATTAACCAGCCGTTTTGTAATCGCAAGTCCCAGTCCCGTACCCTGGGTTTTTCTGTCATCGGCCTGGACGAATTCATTGAAAATAATTTCCTGAAGATCTTCAGGGATGCCGATTCCAGTATCGCGAACTTCAATCACCAGGTCGGCAAATGTATCAGATTTGAGGGGAAGTTGTTCGACAACCCTGATGTTTGCGGCACAGACAGTCAGTTTGATTTCGCCTTTACTTGTAAATTTGATCGCATTGCCGATCAGATTTGAAATGATCTGCAATAGCCTGATTTCGTCGATGCAAAAGCCTGCAGGAGTCAATGGCTTTATTTCCAGTTTATAGTCGATATTTTTTTCCTCAAATTTCGGTGAGAATATTTTTTGAAATTGTGAAAAGAAAAGTTCTGTATTAATGATATCAAAATGAAGTTCAAGCTTCCCGGCTTCGATTTTCGACAGATCAAGAATATCGTTAATAATTGTAAGCAGACTTTTGCTGCTGGTTTTAATGGATGCAATGTATTCCTTATGCACTTTGCTGGTCAGTGCAGAATCAAGTATATCAGCATATCCCAGGATGGCATTCATGGGTGTGCGGATCTCGTGGCTCATGTTGGCCACAAACATGCTTTTGGCACGGTTGGAGTCTTCAGCCACTTCCCGGGCGATGCGTTCCAGCTCAGCCTGCTTGCTTTCGGTGATATCACGCCCGATAGACTGAAATTCAACGATCTGGTTTTGTTTATCGAAGATGGCTGTATCGGTCCACTCCTGCCATGCTAAACCGCCATCCGTCTTTTGAATCTGTTGAATTGCCGTGTGTGAAGGATGGTCGGTGTTTATTTGTGAAAGTTTTTCAAGTATTTCTGTACGCAGTGTGTCGGAGACTAAATCAACTATTTTCGTGCCAAGCAACTGGGGTTCGGTTTTACCAAAAGCCTTACAATATGGTTTGTTTACGTAAGTCAGGGTAGTATCGGGCAGGAATCGGCATATCATTTCATGCTGGGTTTGCACCACCGAGGCAAGGAGCTGTTCGTGCTGGCGAAGTTGCTCGATCGAAATACTCCGAAGCTCTTCGACAGCTATACCGGCACAAATTATTTTCATGATCTGCTTGTCGTTTTCATCCGGCACATAATCTCTTCTGTAAATGATCGCAAGCGAACCCAGTTGTTTATTTTCCAGCAAAACTGAAGATCCGATAAATGTCTTCATTTCGTGAAAATAGCATGCATGTTGATTTTTTAAATACTGAATCTCATCCGATTTATAAAATAAAAATGAATCATCTTTAAGGTTTCTTAACAAATTCAGACACAAGTCGCAGTTGTTGTCATGTTTTAATTCATCGTTTGTTTCGCAATTTCCGATACAATGAATGAAATTCTGATCCATTCTGAAATAAACAGCAACATCAGCCTTCATCAACTCCCCGCACAATTTTGTCAGAAGGTCAATATTTTCGTTGGGAATGGCGCCAAACGAAAGAAAACTATCGGT
>CAIRSO010000016.1 GCA_903881215.1 uncultured Bacteroidia bacterium | reverse complement strand
GTAAGTACTTTATAGCTCATCTAATAAATCATTTAAAGGTCTCGCTTTTAATTTTCCAGCTTTTACAAGGTTTATTTCTTTTACAGCAGGGCAAACGCATCTAATTTTTAATTATCTTAAAAATATACTCATTATCCCAACCTACAATTTTTCTTTTTCCTTTAATACCAATCTTTGCGTTGTCTTTTTTCAAAAGATTAAGAGCGATTCTGTTTAAACAGGAATAATTTTGTGCTGCATTTCCAGCTCTTTTTCGACTTAAATCCTCATTAAAAGCAATCGAGTAGGCTGCCCTACCAGTAATTAGCTGGCAGGGAGAACCTCTCACACCACTGTACGTACGGGTCTCGTATACAGCGGTTCGTTAAGATGTGGAGCAATTTTTTCGTAAAGTTCAAGCATGGCTTCATACCCTCTTTTTCGCAAACGGTCTAAGGTAATAGTTGTTACCAAAATAGGACTTTGAGCAACTGCCCATCCTCCCTTTCTTGTTCTACTCCATGAGTAAGCATGTTCTTGGTCGATACCCAATCGAATTAGGTTTTTCCTTTTCCGTTCTGGCTTCTTCCAATGATGCCAAATGCAATATCGCAAACGATTTCTTAGCCAACCGTCCAGCGTTTTGAGTTTGCCGTGAATACTTGCCATTCGGAAGTATTGTAGCCAACCTCTCTGAACTTCTTTTAGCTTACGAATACGCTCGTCGAATGTACAAGGAGTAGTTTTTCTGGTGATGGTTTTGAGTTTCTGTTTAAGTGTTTCCCATCTCTTTTCGCTTACTACCAACTGATATTTGCCTTTATCGCCTTTTTTGTACGTAGGCACAAATCCAAAGCCAAGTATGACAAAGTTTACAGGTTTACGTATGCCACTTTTTTCCCTATTGATAGGCAATTTTAATTTGTCTTTTAAAAACAAATAAATACCATTGCCTGTTTTTCGGGCTGCATGATTGCTTTTGGTATAAATACTAAAATCATCTGCATAGCGAACGTAACGTAATCCTTTCTTTTCCATTTCTTTATCCAGTTCATTGAGCATGATATTGGATAATAATGGACTTAATGGACTGCCTTGTGGTACTCCTTTTCTGCGTTTGGTGAGTTTCCCATTTATGAAAATAGGTGCTCTCAGCCATTTGCGGATAAGACGTAAGGTTAAAGGGCATTTAATTTTGCGATACAATAGTTGCAACAAAATACAGTGGTCAACTTCATCAAAGAAGTTTTTCAAATCAATATCAACAATGTGTTGATAGCCTGAATTGATGTATTCCTGTGCTTTTAGTACCGCTTGTCGGGCGTTGCGATTGGGTCGAAAACCATAACTGTAGTCCTCAAATTCCATCTCAAATTTGATGGCTATAACTTGTCCGACGGCTTGTTGCAAAAGTCGGTCGATGACTGTGGGAATACCTAATAATCTTGTTTTCCCATTGCTTTTGGGGATTTCTATCCCTCGAATGGCTTGTGGAAAGTATTTACCTTCACGTAATTGAGTTTCTATTTGCTTCCTGTTTTTAGTCAGGTAATCATACAGTTCTTTTACTGACATATCATCCACTCCTGCCGAACCTTTGTTCGACAATACCTGACGATAGGCTTTCATTACGTTTCTTCGATTTAATACTTGTTCAATCATTCTG
>CAIRSO010000015.1 GCA_903881215.1 uncultured Bacteroidia bacterium | reverse complement strand
TTTTTTATGAAAAAATATAATATGACAATAAGTAAAAGCTTATCTGTAAGCTTATATTTATTAATGATAACATTTTGTTTAACTGGTGCTTTCAGTTTGCTTTTTGCTATTTACAACAACCTGTATTTTTCCTGGTTATCTTTAGTTTCCATTGTTTTTATTACAAATCCATTTTTTATTTTCTTAGCATCCTATGTATTGAAGAAAATTGCAAATCCAAGGCATGCCATATTGTTCAAGATACATTTGTTTTTACAATCAACCACAGAGAGCATGATATTCCTACTGAAAAACTTAAAATTCACAATGGGTATTTTTTTATTAAGTGTACTGCATTTTTCTCTAAACATCCTTTGGCTATATTGGATTTCAATTACATTGGATTTTGAATTGTCAATAATTTCTGTAGGATTGATTGGTGCTATAATGAGTATTTCATTAATAATCAAAATAACACCGGGTAATCTTGGTGTTGTTCAATTGGTATCTGGTGGAATTATGAGCATGGCTGGATATTCACCTGATGAAGCAGTATTAATTACACTATTTGCCACGGCTATTTCTATGGCACTTGCCTTAACTGTTGGCGTTTTTGGAAACTTCTACTACTTTAAAACCTTACATATATTTCGGTTATCGGATAGCGCTAATTGATTGATCTTACGTATTTATTCCCGAATAGGTTTTGCGCATCATAACGACATAGAAGCCAATTGATAACCAGTTGATATAGATCAATAGTTTATAGTCTCAATGCCGACATTGTGCGAGTTTTTGGAATCAAGAAAATATTTGTATTTGGTACAATTTTCCATTTTATATTGATTCGCGAAATGAATGATGACTCCTCGAAAAAAGAATAGTTCCTATAAACCAATACTTACACATGCTATGACAATACAACCAGCAATCAGCATAAAATCCATTTCCAAATCCTACAAACTTTATCAATCGAGATATGATATTATCAAGGAATTTATCAATCCATTTGGGCGGAAATACCATAAAAAATTCGATGCTCTTAATAACATTTCATTCGATGTCGAAAAAGGAGAAGTGGTTGGGATTATAGGTAAAAACGGAAGCGGTAAATCTACTTTGCTTAAGATATTGAACTCTGTGGTTAGTCCATCTTCTGGTTCTTTTGAATGTAAAGGGCGTATTTCTGCCTTACTTGAACTGGGAGGTGGTTTTAATATGGAATTAACCGGGATTGAAAATGTGGTCTATCTAGGTGCTATACAAGGATTTTCAAAAAAAGAAATGAAAACAAGGCTCAGTCAGATACTTGATTTTGCTGAGATTGGTGAATATGCGAATCAACCAGTTCATACTTATTCAAGCGGGATGTATGTCAGACTTGCATTTTCAATAGCTATTCATATTGATCCTGAAATCTTAATTGTAGACGAGGCTCTTTCAGTAGGAGACATTCGTTTCCAAAAAAAATGTTACAGAAAAATAAGAAGTATTAAAGATGCAGGAAAAACAATCCTTCTTTGCACTCATAGCACCAGTGTGGTTAAAGAATTCTGCACTAAGGCTATTTGGTTACATGATGGGATAATTAAGGAGCAGGGGGATCCACTTTTTGTTATTGATCAATATCAAGCATTTATGCTTTCTCAAAACATAGAAGCTAATGCAAACCAATTAGTCTCCAACGCCTTTAAACTATCTAGTCCGGACTACATATCACTAAAAACACAATTCCCGAATTTAGTTTGGCAAAGAATTGATAATTGTGATCAATATGGAACACGTCAAGTAGAAATACTTTCTGCTGTGCTTACCGACCCAAAAACCAACAAAAACATTCATCAAATAATCGGAGGAGAACTATTAAAATTGATTTTGTGGGTTTATGCAAAAGAAGATGTAATAAAACCAGAAATCCGGATAACATTAGATGGTCAGTTTAACAACTCCATTTTCAAACTATCGAACAAACTATATGCTCAACCTATTATATTAAAATCTGGAATTAATCAATTAATAGCAATTGACTTTGAATTCCCACATATTGGAAATGGCAGTTATTCACTGTCGTTTGGTGTATTATCAATGTTTGATAACAATGAATTGCAACTTCATTGGGTTCATAACGGTATATTTTTGGAAGTGACAAATCCGAATATCATCTACCAGTCTGGCTCTCAAATTATTCTAAAAAACGCGAAATTCTCTGTAATTAATCAGAAATAACATCCTGATATTTAAGTAGTTATTAAATATATAAAAAATGTTCAAAAAAAAATCTTTATTTATCGAATCACTTTTCATGCAAAGGTATATCTTAAAAACCCTTATAATAAGGGATTTCAAAAGCCGCTATTTATCATCCTATATTGGTCTTCCATGGGCCTTCATTCATCCGGCAGTGTATGTTTTCGTTATCTGGTTTGCATTCACTTTTGGATTACGTACAGGTAATACTCCATCCGGAGCTCCATTTGCACCTTGGCTCCTTGTAGCAATGATTCCCTGGCTATTTATCAGTCAAACAATGGTGGTAAGTTGCATGGCTTTGCCTGAGTACGCATACCTGATCAAAAAAACTAAATTTAACGTTAGCTTTATACCTATCATTAAAATTTTATCAGGCATGGTTGTCCATGCTATAATGATTCTAATGATTTTAATTATGTTAGTACTAAATTTTAATATTTACCCAAATATTTATTGGTTTCAAATTTTCTATTACCTGTTTGCTACATTCATCCTACTTGCTGGAATTTCATGGTTTGTTGCAGCAGTCAATGTCTTTATTAAAGATATGGCGCATATTGTAAACATAATAACTACGATTCTTTTCTGGGCTACACCTATTATTTGGCCTTTCAGTAAGCTGCATGGAAACTACCGATATATTGCATTATTGAATCCCTTCTTTTATATCACAGAGGGTTACCGCTATACTTTTATAGAAAAGGTATGGTTCTTTGAATTTGCCGAGATGAATTTCTATTTCTGGTCAGTAACATTATTTGTATTTATTATTGGTTGGCTTACATTCCGGAGATTAAAGCCCGACTTTGGTGATGTATTATAGAATCTATTGCATTAAATTATAATTTCATTATCATGTTCCTGCAAAAGAACGCTAGTATAAGTCGGCTATTATCAAAATATCCCCTAATAGCAAAGTATTTACTACTTAGTAGACCTCAAAAAGAGGCTATTAAAAATATTACTTTTTCACACTTTCCATATTTTTTTAAGAAAACAAACTCATATATTAAATGGAAAGCAGCCAGAGTGTTTTCTGATAAAAAGACCGGAATTTTCAGTCTGATATTTTGGAGAGATATACTTTTGAAGACCTATTCTATCAATATCAAATCTAGCGATTATATTAGTAGATCATTTAAGGAAGATCCTAAACTTGCGATAGCAATTCATGCCTTTTATCCGGAGATTTTTGCTTCTGTCCTATCATTGATAGAAAAGGATTTTGTATCGACGAAAATCACACTTTACATTACAGTTCCTCAGGATAAGTATCAGGAAATACATGACATTATCAAAAACACGAATATTGTTTATAAAATTTTAATTACGG
>CAIRSO010000014.1 GCA_903881215.1 uncultured Bacteroidia bacterium | reverse complement strand
TCTCATTTTCTCATCTTCTCATTTTCTCATCTTCTCATCTTCAAATCTTCAAATCTTCTCATTTTCTCATCTTCTCATCTTCTCATCTTCAAATCTTCAAATCTTCTCATTTTCTCATCTTCTCATCTTCTCATTTTCAAATCTTCAAATCTTCTCATCTTCTCATCTTCAAATCTTCAAATCTTCTCATCTTCAAATCTTCAAATCTTCAAATTTGCTCTTCTTCATCAAACCTAGCCAAAGCTCCCGTCGGACAAGCTTTAGCCACGATCGCAGCAGTTTTGGCCAAGCCCTTTTCTATTCCTTCATTGAAAGAAACGCCTACTTTTACATCGAATCCGCGACCTACAAAAGTAAATCCAAATTCTTCCTTGTATTGCCTGGTTAACCTGACACAAATGCCGCACTTGATGCATTTATTTGATTCATAGACGACTCCCTGACGGTGAATCAATTTTTCAACGGGTTTGCGCTCCTCAGTACTGAAGCGCCTTTGAGAAATTTTGAAATCATCTGACAATTTCCGTAGCACGCAGGATTCAGGATTGCGGCAATCGCAGTGCATACAGCGTTTGGCTTCGGTCATGGCTGCTTCCATCGAAAAACCTTCAACCCCAGCATGCTGTCTTGGAGCGGTTTCTGAATCCTTCAGATAATGTTCGAATTCAAATTCCGACAATCGGCCGAACTTAGAGCTGAAGCGTTCCTGGTAAGGGAGAACAACAGCTGTTTTCAGAAAATTATCAATGATGGTTGCCACTTCTTTACCCTGACCGGCAGATCTGACCGCCATTTTAGAGTTCCTGAGTGCATTACCGATGGCAAAGACTTTTGGCTGAGAAGTAAGGTAGCTGTTCTTTTGGACCGTAATCCCCTGAGAACCTTTCTCTAATCCAAATATTGGCATTCCCTCCTTGATGGTACCAATAGCGACAATTATGGCGTCAAATTCATCCAAAAGCTTTGAGAATCCTGACTCATCAATAGTTTGGTTCAGGCTAATTTTTGCACCGGCCGACAGAATCACTGAGATTTCCTGATCCAAAACTTCCCTTGGTAAAAATTCATTTCCAATATTCAGCAATTCGCCACCTGCCAGATCATTCTTTTCAAAAATGGTAACTTGATGACCTTTCAGTTGAAGGTACCATGCGGCGGAAAGTCCGGCCGGACCAGACCCGATAATGGCCACCTTCTTACCGGAGGGAAGTGCCAGTTCAGGCAGAAATTGAGTTGCATTTCCTACATCTGCATCTGCTGAATAACGCTTTAAATGACAAATAGCAACAGCCTCATCAACCTGTTTTCGTCGGCATCCAGCCTCACAAGGTGCAGGACATATCCTTCCCAGGATAGCAGGTATAGCAATGTCGCGTTTGACAACTTCCAGGGCTTTGGCAAAATCTCCTCTGGCTATCAACCTGTTCATCAACGGGATATTCATGTGGGCCGGGCATACCAGCTGGCAGGGGGCTTCACAATCACCGACATGTTCACTGAGCAGCAACTCAAGGGCAGCTACGCGCGATTCTTCCGTCTCCTGATCGTTGGTAATTACCTCCTGACCTTCAAAAACCGGTGTGGAACAAGAAGCAAACAATCGCCCGCTAGCGACATCTTTTACCAGGCAAACCATGCATGATGTAAAATGTTCGGCTTCTTCGGTGTAGCACATGGTTGGCACATCGATCTCTGCTGACTTTGCAGCTTGCCAGACGGAGGTGCCTTCAGGGACTTCGACTGTTTTGCTATTTATTGTGAGTCTTACCATTAATCATTTAAAAGTTAAAATTTTATTACCCGGAAGAGAGACACAACCGTGCGTCTCTACACAATGATGACGGCGTCGACAGGACATACCTCGCGGCATGCGTCACATTTGATACATAAATCATTGATGACGATGTGTTTTTCATGTGGCTTAAACAGAATTGCCTCAGTCGGACATTTTTGCGCGCATTTGGTGCATCCAATGCACAGGTCGTTGATCTGATATTTGATGATAGCCTGGCACTTACCGGAAGGGCATTTGCCATTGATATGCGCCAGATATTCTTCACGGAAATATTTCAATGTCGAAAGAACAGGATTTGGGGCGGATTTCCCCAGACCGCACAAGCTTCCTTTTTTGGTCCAGTGCGCCAGATAGTCAAGTTCCTCCAGATCCTTTGCCACTCCTTTGCCAGAAGTAATCCTGGTAAGTATTTCGAGCATCCTTTTGGTTCCTACACGACAAAAAGTGCATTTTCCGCATGATTCGTTTTGGGTAAAAGAGAGAAAATAACGTGCAATTTCCACCATGCAGTCTGATTCATCCAAAACAACCAGTCCGCCGGAGCCCATCATCGCACCAACCTCCAGCAAAGATTCGTAGTCGATGGGAGTATCGTACAACTCAGCCGGAACGCATCCGCCAGAAGGTCCACCAACCTGGACCGCCTTGAATTTCTTGCCGTTTTGCACACCGCCACCAATCTCCTCAACAATCTGGCGAACGGTAATTCCCATAGGCACCTCAATCAGTCCGCCACGGTTCACCTTCCCCGCCAGGGAAAAAACCTTCGTTCCTTTGCTTGCTCCCTTACCAATGGCAGCAAACCGGGCTGCACCCTCACGAATAATGTAGGAAACCTGTGCAAACGTTTCGGTATTGTTGATCAAGGTGGGCTGCTTCCACAATCCGCTGACAGCCGGAAAAGGCGGACGAATTCTCGGGAACCCCCGCAGACCTTCGATAGATGCCATCAAAGCAGTCTCTTCTCCACACACAAATGCACCGGCACCTTCGTAGATTTCGATGTCAAACGAAAAGCCGCTGCCGAGAATATTTTCGCCCAGATAGTTTCTTTCCCGACAATAGATCAGTGCCTGTCTGATGCGCTTGAGCGCCAACGGATATTCGGCCCGGATATAGAAATACCCATGAGTAGCACCAACTGCTTTGGCCCCTATGACCATCCCTTCGATGACCCTGTAAGGATATGACTCAAGCAACATCCTGTCCATAAAAGCACCCGGATCACCTTCGTCACCATTGCAAATCAGGTATTTTGTCTCCGATTTATTCCCCGCGACAAGCTTCCATTTTCGACCGGTAGGGAACCCTGCTCCTCCCCTGCCCCGTAGTCCGCTGTCGGCAATTGTATCAATAATCTGATCTGAAGTCAGGGAAACCAAACAGGTCCTCATTGCCTGAAATCCCTCATGATCCAGATATTCCTGGATGTCCAGGGGATTAATGGTACCCCGGTATTGAGTGGCAATGGGAACCTGCCGGTCCAGAAAATCCACAACTTGTGTTTCCCGTGCGTCGATGGCATATTTTTTTACACCTTCCCAAACCGCATCGGTCTGCACATTTTCAAAAAAGCGGTACACGCTGTTCTTCCACCGGTCGATTGTTTTAAGCGACTTGAAATGGCTGTTGATAATACCCCTGATCTCTTCCGGCCTCACCTTGGCGTACAAGGTTGTCTTTCCATTGTGCGGAATAACCTCGACCAGGGGAACCTGGTGACACATACCGACACAACCAACATTCTTGAGCGTCAGATTAATTCCCGTTTCAGACACAACGTCTTCGATGGCTTGTTTTACCTCTTCACTACCGGAAGCCACACAACAAGAACCCAATCCAATACGGATTTCGCCCTGAATCTCACTTCCATCTGCTGTTCTAAACAATCCCTTTTTGGATCCTGACGATCCGAAATGGTGCTCAAAATCCTTAATTATATTTTCGATCTTATCAGAAGTGACATGACCGTAGGTTATCTCATCAATCTGAACGACAGGTGCCAGTGTACAGCACCCGAGGCAAGATACCTTTTCGAGAGTGTATTTTTTTGAAATATCAGTGTCTTGTTGGCCTGTCAGATTGAAATGTCGTCTCATGGCATCGTACACATGTCCGGCGCCCTTCACGTGGCATGCTGTCCCAACACAAACCTTGATGATATGTTCCCCAACAGGATGCATTCTGAATTGTGAATAGAAGGAGGAAACGCCAATAATTTGTTCAGGAGTTATATCCGTTTTCTTGCAAACGTATCGCAGACTATCCTCAGGCAGATAATTAAACCTGTCCTGCATGGCTTGAAGGATTGGAATAACAGACCCGGCAGATCTTCCCTTCTCCGCAATGATTTGATCTACAATCTGCTTTCTTTCAATTTCTTCACTCACCTCAATAACCCTCAATTATTTAGAACCTATGCAAAACAGTTGATTTACTCCCCGGAGATAGGCCATTCCGTCCATAAAGACCGGAGAACAGACTGATTTTTCCCCTAATTCGGGCGTACCGACCAGCTGGTAGTCTTTTGTAGCTTTTACGATGTAAGTCTTACCGGCAGTATTTGTCAGATAAACTTTTCCATCAGCATAAATTGGCGAAGAATAGAATGAGTCCCCATATTCTTCACTCCACAATTTTGTCCCTGCCTTGGCATCATAACAGGCAAAAACGCCATATGAGGTTGCGATATAAAGTAGTCCATTAATAGCCAGCGGACTTGAAACCTCCGGTAAAAATTCATCAGATTCCCAGGCAATCTGCGGAGAATCTCCTGCTGTAATACCAACGAGCTTTGCATATTCATTGGCGGCAAATACCATTCCATCGGCGTACCCTGCTGATGGTCCCACCTCACCCGAAAGGCATGCGATCTTCCAAAGTTCTTTGCCGGTTTCAGGATTGTAACTGCTGACATTTGGATTAGTGGTCAGAATCAGTTCCATGCGACTCCCAGTGTTTACCAAAACGGGTGACGACCAGGAAATCTTAGAGTTGCGCAGTGTTTCCCAGGATGGTTTTCCGCTTTGGCTGTCAAAAGCCAAAAGCTTCCCGGTTCTATTTGTGTCGTATTGAACCAGCAACTTATCCTTGTAAATAATCAGGGAAGAAGAATGACCGTAGTGATTATCTGGAAGTCCGAGATTTCTCGCCCAAAGTCGTTTCCCGGTCATATCAAGTGCCAAAAGATCTCCGGTGGCAAAGAGGGCAAAAACGGCACGTCCATCAGTAGCCATGGTTGGAGCCGCCAAACCAGTATCTGTGGTAACTTTTGGCACCGCTGCCGGTGATCCTTCAATTTTATCAGCAGAAGCTTCCCAGAGAAGTTTGCCTGTATTCCGGTCGTAACAGTAGACCATCCTGCTCTGAGCATCTGCCCCTGTAACGAAAATCTGATTTGCCCAAATGATTGGCGAACTATATCCCGGTTTGGGAATTTTCACTTTCCACCGAATATTTTTTCCATCTGCACCATTCCAATCCACAGGTGTCTTTTTCTGGAACGCCACTCCTGTACCATCAGAACCCCTGAAGAAAGGAAAATTCGCTCTCAATTGTGCTTTCGTCGGCAATCCGGGAGCTGAAACTGTCGCCGCCTTCGCGGAAGCCGAATCTTTGGTAGCCGGTTGTCCCGGAACTTCAACTTTGGTATTTGACTGAACTGTGGTTGAATCAGCTTCAACTTTTGCATTTGGCTGAACGGGGTCCAAATTAGCTTCAACTTGGCCAGCTTGCCTATTTGGCTGAATGGCTGGATTTTCAATTTCCCCTGCTGCAGCCGACATCTTTTCGTTGACCATGTACTCTTTCAACGAATTGTAAGAGAGTAAACCTGAAACCAAAGCGATGATTATCAACCCTGAGCCTGAGTAGATAACCCATTTTTGAGCAATTAAAAGGTCCAACCCCTTTTCTTCCCTTGCCGGATCAATTTCACTCAGTTTAGACCTTACCGACAGAAGGTACCGAACCGCAAGAATGGAAATGATCAAGCTGAGAAACATCAGATATGTACCGGTCCGAATTTGCCACTTTGTTGTGAAGTAGGCCTTTCGTGCAATCAGGTCAAAAGCCCGAATCTCAGATTTTAGGGTTTCATCTTCGGGCGAAGCATTTAGACGCTTCACCAAGGCAGGAATCGTTTTATTTTCTATGGGATCGTTCAGCCGGGATTGAACGTAGTTGGCAATCAGCAACACAGCAATTAGTGCCGCAAAACCTGCCGCAAAAATAGCGACCCTTCCTGCAAGTTTGATTTTATCGTTCATTGATAGTAATTTTTCCATCTTCATCTCTTTTCACCGGACAAAATTCCATGCATCTGGCACAGCTCAGGCAGTTGGTTTTGTCGGTTTCCCAATCGTCCCGCCTTCTGAAAGCTGACAATCGGATCAATCCCGTTCCAATTACAAAGCCCATAAACCCGCCAAGCAGCCAGCCTCCAATATAGAACTGATGACGGATGGCATCTGCCTCAGCGATTAATTGTGTAGTTGTTTTACCCGAAGTTAAAAAAGTGCGGATGTCGATATTTTTTTGATCATCTTTCAATTCGGGGTGTTCAATAAGCTGTTCAGCCAGATATACTGTTTTGTTGTAATGCGACAAAGGAACATGCACCATGGATCCGGCGAGTCCTCCAATACCTGTCCATAACGGCAAAAGGATAAAATAGGTAATCATTCGGTTCACATTGCTGTGACGTTTTCCCGTCTCCACGACTGGTTCATTGATAGCTCCGAACGGACATGAATTGGCACACAACTTGCATTGGATACAAGCAGCCGGAGTAATTGTCATATGATTGGAAGAAAATCTGGACATCCAGCCAAGCAAAACACCATAGGGACAAAAGAATCGGCAATAGGGACGCGCAACGAAAAGGCCGGTTGCCAGAAACAAAATACCCAGCATCATCATATGAAAAGGAGCATCGAATCTAAAGAGTCCGACAAAAGGATCGTACCGGCAGATGATAAATTCCGATTTCGTGGCTACGAATAATACTGCTAGTCCCAGGTACAAATAGGGAATCAATCCCAATACTTTTTGCAACCACTTAGGTAATTCGATGGGTTTAATAACAATGATATCCTGAATAGCCCCAAGGGGGCAAACTCCCGCACAAAAAGTCCTTCCAAAAAAGAGTGAAAACACCAATGGAAGCAGAAAAAAGACAAAGGCCGTTAAGGGAATTTTATAGGTATTGTCAACGACACCCAGTACCATATTTTGAATGGCTCCAATAGAACAAATGCAACCCTCCCTGTAAAAACCAAAATAAAGCAAAGAGAATACTGAGGTCCAGAAGACTCCTTTGCGGGAACGCTTCTTCAAGACAAACCAGGTAACAACCGACAAGGCCGCCAACAGCACGAATATATCCAGGTATTCAAGGAGCAGAAATCGCGGAGAGGGTGAAGTTGTGGCAGGCTGGGCATATCCCGTGGCAAATTCAGGCTTTGGAAACCGCTGCTGTGCGTCCAAGGCAAATGACTGAGCCGTTACAAACAGCATCATCAGCAAAAACCCAAATCGTTTTAAAAGCTTCACTATTGATTCACTCTGATACAAATACTTTCCTAGTCCTCTCATTTTCTCATCTTCTCATTTTCCCATTTTCCCCCTCGGCTACGCTCGGGGACCGGTCTATTTCCACTTTTCACTGTTCTCTATTCATTGTTCACTGTTCTCTATTCATTGTTCACTGTTCACTATTCCCTATTCACTCCAAACTCTAAGTATTCTAAGTACTCTAAGTACTCCAAGTACTCTAAGTACTCCAAGTACTCTAAGTACTCCAAGTACTCTAAGTACTCCCAACTTCCCCCTCTCAACCATTCTTCCCCTTCGTAAATCCCCCCTTAATCAAATAAGGTGAACTTATTGGAACACGCTGGAAAGCTTCGGCAGGGCAAACCCTTGCGATGGCGCATTCGTTGCAGTTTTTGCATCGGTCGTGACGAACCTGCAAGTGCAGTGACCCATTGCCAAAGGAGGTGCAGCCGGCAACACATTTTGCGCACCCTATGCACAAGGCTTCGTCAATCTCATATTCGAAATACGGATCCTCGATGTATTTTCGTTTTATGGCTGCAGTCGGACAAAGTTGATTTTCGGCTGCAGTAGTTCTGGCGTTGGGATCAGGCTTCAAATACCCGCCGCACAAATCGCAATATCCACATAAATTAAAGGCATGTACACATTTGACGGCCGACGGTGTCATCACGCATTCCTTGGCACAACGACCGCACTGCACGCATTTGAACGGATCCAGTTGCCAGACCAGCCGATCCGAAGTCGATTTGAAGGCTGACCATCCGGCGATACTTACCAGGGAAAGTCCCAGGGTAAGCTGCATCCCGTTTTTGATCAGGCGACGGCGATCCATCTTTTTGGGTAGATTATCAGTGCTCATCTTTTCTGAATTTTTTGGCCTGATCCAGGGTGCAATTACTTAATTTTCCGCAGCCATCGCAAAATTTCGATCTGGCACAGTCGTTAACACTGATCCGGTCGGCTGAGGACCAATAGACAGTTCCTGCCACCATTGCCGACAAAATAGTAAACTGAATGCCCTTTCTGAAGAACTCCCTTCGTACTAATTTCTGGTTATTCATAGTCATCAGATGTTCATTTTAACTTAAATATCCTCACCTGTTTTCTGGCATAATCGAGGGCAAAAACTTGATAATTGGCATCGACAGCTACATCAGGGGCATAATAACTGTCCTGATTAAAAGATTCCGGTGGAGCTATTATTCCCTTCAACTCACCATGCTGTCCATACAACTTGATCCGCGGTAACCCCTTTTCGCTGGTTACGAAAGAATTATCGTCCATGATCGCCATTTCTGCCGGATTGCAGCATCCGCTGAAACCTTCAATCTTCATACCCGCAATACCCCACGAAGTTCTCAACGAACCATCGGCATTGTAGTTTTCAAAACTATGTCTGCCGGTATTGACGACCCAGAGAAAACCTTCATCATCGACTGCCAGATCCATAAAAGGACTGGGAATGACATATCCGGGAACCCCATTCTGCCCATTTTTCTCACCGATTTTCTGAACAATTTTCCCGGTTTTGTCGCAATGATAAACGATCCTGTTTCCTGCATCAGCCACGAAAACCCGATCGCCCGAAACAGCCAGACTGGTAATAACAGAACGGTCACCAAAAGAATTCCAGCGGTTCAGAAGGCTGCCGTTTGAATTGTACTGTGCAATGTAGTGTCTCGTAGCGATCCAGATATCTCTATTAGCATCAACGGTTAAACAAATGGAGGAGTCTTGTATCGCTTTGCGAAACACCTCTTTCCCTGAAATGTCAAACTTGATTATCTCGTTGCCGGCTGCAACAATAATCAGTGAATCGCTAATAGCAATACCGGAAAGCACATCCGCGACAACTGGAAAATTAAGAATCTCCTTGTAAATGACTTTCAATGAATCGACCTTTCGAAACTCATCAATATTATACTCATAAGGATTTGGTACATTTTTCCCGGCTTTATTCCCAACAAAATCCCAGACAATGATTGCCATAATGGCAAGCGCGAAAAAAATCAAAAGTCCATTTATCAGTTTCCGGTTCATTGTATTAATTGTTAATTTTTATACAATACATCGTTTTGGAATCACGTAAGATCATTCGACCATCTGCTACCGCGATCGGTCCCCAGGCATCCTGACCATTAAACAATTTTTTCTGCGCCAGTTGAATGTACTTTTTGCCATCCGGCTGAATCATGGTAAGAGTACCGTCATCACTTAATACAAACATCTTATTGTCAGCGATCAGATATGGGCCAAGGCCAAAACGGTTCTCCTTGCCTGAAGTCCATATTGTTTTTGTGACATCATCAGGATTGACGCAAATCAGCTGATTGCGCAATGGTCCGGCATCTTTGGGCTGGATCCCGAAAAGCAATCCGTTCCAGACCAAAGGAGTCTGCTGTTCGCTGGCCATCCCATCTTTCGGGAGGTACTCTTTAAGAACATCCACCTGGTAGGTATCCCCGGTAGGTGTGACTTTAACCACCATACTGCCTGCTCCGTAACCGGCAGTTAACAGAATTTTACCATCCGGCAAACAGACAGGAGCCGGTGCAACAACAGAATGGTTCCACTTTTTAGATATCCATAGAATCTTCCCTTCATCGGCACCCTCAGCAGAAATCCCGAGAATACCTCCGACGGCACTGTAGACATACATCTTTTTCCCCTTAAACGTCCAGGGTATAATGGAAGAGTGAGACATTTTTAGTCCTCCGGGATTCGGTGTCTCCCACAATACCTTTCCCGTCTGACAATCAACAGCAATCATGATGGAACTTCCGCCTGGTGCGAGAATAGCTTTGTTGTTGTCGATCAACGGACACTGACCAGTGAACCAAAGCGGCACTTCAGCCTTATATTGCCTGACCATATCGAGCGTCCAAACAAGATCTCCGGTTTCCCTTTTTACGCACATGACGTGACATCTGGGACCGATTGTCAACACATAGTCGGGGGTAACGGCAGGAACAGTGCGCGACATGCCATGGTTTCTCTTCAGGCTCACACCGTAAGATCGCCGCCATAATTCTTTCCCATCTTCCAGGGCAAAACAACGCAGGGCATCTTCCCGTTTTACTTCATCATAATCCATCATGAAGACTTTACCCTCATAGATTGCAGCTCCGGCATGGCCCTCACCCAACTCTGCGGACCACTGTATTTCAGGTTGATTACCGGTCCATTTAGTCTTTAACGGCACCGATTTCTTGTCAATGTTGTCAAAATCTGCGCCCCTGAACCTGGGCCATGTCCCTTTGAGATTACTTGAAGAAGTACCAAACGACTGAAAATTTCCCCCAATATTAATCGCCTCGTTCACCGCTGTTGAATCGACCCCGCGATGATCATCACCCGGGTTGCTCGCTGTAAAATGACCGGTCGGATCTTTTATAATCCACCAGAAAAAAAGAGCCAGAATAACTGCAGCAACAATCCACAATCCATGTTTATAGAGCTTTCCCAATATTGCTAATTTTCAGATTACTACGATCCCGGGAGGAAACTATCCTGGTTACGGGATGCCAATTGTCCGGGATTTTCCCGTTAATTGGAAATTTTATATGCGATCAATACATTGCCATGACGAACATACAATACCCCCTTGCTTATGACAGGGTGAGCCCAGTGCTGTTCTGATCCAAGCGAGACTTTTGTTTTACTGATCACTTTAAATTCTTTTGGATCGGCATCAGCAAGAAATAATTCCCCTTTTTCGGAATATCCGATTAATTTATTGTTTACTGCGATCACTACCCCTTTCCCAACTGCAGAAGATGAATATTTCTTTTCGCCGGTCTTCCAGTCAATGCATTGCCAATTGCGATCAGTATCACCAGATCCGTACATAAAACCGTCGATTAAAACAGCCCCGCCCATACGACTGTCAAATCCCTTTATGTTCCATTCTTTGGTGACAGAACTCCCATCGGGGCTCAGTTTAAGCATCTCACCACCCTGGCCATAACCACTGAAAACGAAAATACGACCATCGGCATATATAGGGGTATTTGGATGAACAGACCACTCATTTGGATGTTCTGAACTCCAAAGTAGCTTGCCATTTGAAGCATCGATTCCTATTGCATGACTGGCAGTGTGAGTTACAAGAATTTTCCTTGCCGGAAGTTGAATAAGTTGAGGGGTACAATAGGCAGACAGCTCTCCCAGTCCGGGGGAACTCCAGATGAGCATACCGCTTTTACGGTTTAATGCGACCACATTGTTGATTTTTCCTCCAGGTGTGCAATAAAGTACTTCGCCGTCTATCAGTAATGCTTCGGTCACACCCCATGTGATGTTGGCGCCATCCATCTGAGTGAATGTATCCTTGGCCCAAAGCTCCTTGCCTGCTTTCAAATCGAAGCAGACCAATCTGCCGTTTCCTGTGTACAGGTAAGCCAAATCTCCTGCAATCGTTGGTGTAGAACGACAACCGGGATAACTGGCTTCAAACTCTTTACCATAATTAAATTTCTGCAGTTCTTTACCATCCTTGTCGAGAACAACCAATACTGCCTGTCCGTCGACCATCCCGTTTATGTAGATCAACCCATTGGCAAAAGCAGGTGAAGAAAAACCTTTGCCTAACTTATCATAAGACCATAAGACCTGAGGCCCATCTGCCGGCCATGCTGGCAATAAATTATCTGAATAGTAGCGTCCGGAGGAATTCTCACTGCGCCATTTGGTAATTTCCTGGGCATTGGAAATCAATACGATGGAAATAAAAAGGGTCAAGAATAGGGAAATTGTCTTCATCTTCTGGCATTTAAATAATTTTCATAAAAATAACCACGATCGATAATTAATGCAACCCGATCGTGAATTTAATAAGGTTCTAAATAACAATTGTTCTACGCGATCTCAGCAGCTCATTTCTCCGGCATTTTTCTTTGCAGATAGCAGGTTGTAAGCCCCTTTTACCACCACTTTGGCAGTAGCTACATTAAAACCTTCAGGAAGAATAATCTCGGTGTATCCATTGTCTGAAACACCTTTGTGTACCTCAAGCATCCGGTATTCGGTAAAAGGCTTTCCCCCTTCTTCCTTGTCCTTATCGAAAACAAAGATATAGTCTTTATCATCAAAGCTTACAATTGCCTGCGAAGGCAAGGCGGTGACCTTATGGCTGGATGATTCAATTACCGCATTTACATACATCCCCGGCAGGACATTCTTACAAGCACCTGTGACGCTGGCATAGACCTTATACGTTCTGTCGGTATTAATGGATTTGCCTGTCTGGTAGATTACTGCTTCATGAAGCTCGGTTTCATTGTTGATAAAAAACCTGATTTTTTGTCCGGCAGCTACTTTGTCAGCATCCTTCTCGAAAAGTGTCAAAACAAGAAATAGCTTGTCGCTGTTGACAATTTCGAACAAAACGTCGGAAGGAGCAACGAATTTTCCCAGGTTGATATTTACTGTTTTCACATAACCGGAAATTGGAGAAACGACAGCCACTGCACTGTTGATATTGTCTTCATGAAGATTTTTAGGATTGATTCCAATCATGGCCAATTTCTGCTCAAGGGCTTTCACTTGCGCTTTCAGATTTTTGTATTCGGTGGTTACTTGTTGCAGATTTTTTCTCGAATAAACATCGTCTTTAAAAAGCTCAGTGTGACGGTTGTATTCTGCTTCAGCATATTCCAGCTTGTTCCTGGCTTCGAGAAAATTTTGCTGAATGTCAACGAAATCCTGATTTTCGAGGATGGCCAAAGTTTGACCTTTTTGAACAGCATTCCCAGGTAAGAGGGAGGTGCTTTTTACAAATCCACCCATTGGCATGCTCACTGTTGCCATGTTTTGAGGCGCCGCATCAACTGTGCCGCTAACTTTGAGGGTTCCGCTGAGAGACCTGATCTCAATGGATGCCGTTTCGATTTGGGCCATTTTTATCTGGTCTGCCCTGAGTTCCACAATATCTTCAGGAATAACTTCAACTTCCTTGGCCTCACTGGCAGGTGATTTGCTATCACCGCATGAGAACAAAGCGATCATTAAAACTGAAAAGAATAACACTGAGAAGAGTTTATTTTTTGTCATGATATTGCAATATTAAAAGATTTTACCTGTCATAAAATCAATGGAAACAATGGTTTGATTGTAATTATTAAGGGCATCGAGGTAGTTTTGTTTGATGGCAAGCGCTCTGGTAAGATTTAAGATGTATTCAATGTAATCCATGGCACCGGCCCTGAAGCTGAGGGTGGTCTGTTCAATAATTATGTTGGCTTCAGGAATAGCTTGTCGTTCATAATAGTTAACACTGTTTTTATATTTTTCGTATTCACCCAACAAAGTGCGGTAATTACCTGCGAGCGATTTTGAATAATAATCAGCATTTGTTTCCGCAACCTGAGATTTCAATTTTGCCGCCTTAATTTTGGCACTATTTGGAACAAACCACAAAGGGATGGCGATGCCAGCCTGAATACCATTGAACCGTTCTCCGGGACCAAAAGTTCGGGGAACCCCATTAACATCCTGAACCCCTTGCATCGTCTGACTAAAATATCCTATCATGAAATCAGGCAACATTTTACTACGTTCCAGATCTTTTTCAAATTTTGCAATTTCCAATTGCTGTCTCATGTATCCGGCGGATGGATTCCTGTTCAGGGTAAGACTATCATTAACCGGAAGAAAATCTACCGGAAGCAAAACTGTATCCACTGGCAGTACTGCAAAAGAAGTGTTCAGGATGGTCTGCAATTTTTGTTTGGCAATCGATATATCTGCTGTTACCTGGTGAAGCTGGTTTTTTACTTCAAGGCTTTGTGAACGTGCAGTAATCATTTCCAAACGATTGGTTTCCCCTAGTTTAGCCCTGTGTTCTGCCGCTCTGAAAAAACCGGAATAGAGACTATCCTGGTAGGCAAAGAGTTTCTGTTTTGAATAAAAATAGGTCAGTTGCAGATAAACTTGCTTTACCTGCGTGGCTATTTCGAGTTGGGATGCTTGCAATTGCCATTCGCTGCTTTTGACATTTGCATTGGCAAGCTTACTTTGATTAATATAAACGGTTGGCAAAGCAAACGACTGCGAAACAGTAAAACTATTGTCCTTGCCAAAAGTATTAATCTGACCGTATTGTCCTTCGACGGATGTCTTGGGCAGATCCCATGAAGCATTTTTCAAGGCCTTTTGGACATTGACAGAATAGGAGGAAGAGCGAACAGCAAGGTTACTGTCGAGTGCCATTTGGATGGCTTCGCGCAAGTTGATACTTTTTGTCTTTTGTGCCAGGGCAGGATTGACCAAAGAACCGACCAATAGAATCAAGATCAACATAAGTGGTCTGCCCAACCTCCTCCTGAGGCTTGTTCTGAATTGATGGGAGGAAAAGAAAATATAGAAAACCGGAAGGATGACAAGCGTCAGAAAAGTGGCTGAGATTAATCCTCCGATTACGACAGTTGCCAATGGTTTCTGGACCTCTGCCCCAGCCGAATTCGACAAAGCCATTGGCAAGAAACCCAAAGAAGCCACTGCTGCCGTCATGATCACTGGGCGTAAACGAATATGCAATCCTTTCAACACCCTCTCTTTGATATCTGACATGCCCTCTTTTTCCAACCGGTTAAACTCGGCTATTAGCACGATCCCATTCAACACCGCTACGCCAAACAAGGCAATAAAACCAACCCCTGCAGAAATCGAAAAGTTCATGTCCCGCATCCACAAAGCAAACACACCGCCAATGGCCGACATAGGCACTGCGGTATAAATCAGGAGCGTTTGTTTGACCGAATGGAAAGTAAAAAACAACAACACAAATATCAGAAGCAATGCCACAGGCACAGCAATTGACAATCTGGCCTTGGCTGCCTGGAGGTTTTG
The DNA here is from genome assembly GCA_903881215.1 of uncultured Bacteroidia bacterium. Classification (GTDB taxonomy): domain Bacteria; phylum Bacteroidota; class Bacteroidia; order Bacteroidales; family Prolixibacteraceae; genus CAINVV01. Next base: position 4,253 of record CAIRSO010000014.1, on the reverse strand, counting down.
AAACTGTCCGCCATATGACAGATAATACCCTGCAGGCAGTTTAACTTTTTGGTCAACCAGCTTTGTTACTTCATTGATCACACTCTGAACATCACGGTTACGAACATTAAAACCTACCGTGATGCGGCGTTTTGTATTTTCTCTGGAAACCTGTGCCGGGCCTGATTTTATTTGGATATCAGCCACCTGGTCAAAGGGGATTTGTCCTCCATTTGGAAGTGCAACCGAAAGATTTTTCACATCGTCAAGACTCTTGCGATAATCCTGATCCAAACGGACTACCAGTCCAAAGCGTTTTTCCTCATCAAAGACAACCCCAGCCTGACTTCCGGCAAAAGCGGCCCGAAGGACCCGATTCACTTCATCGACAGAAAGTCCGTATTGTGCCAAACGATCGCGGTTGTAGTCTACCTGTACCTGGGCCAGTCCGGTAACCTTTTCCATATTGATATCTACAACACCTTCTACCTGCTGTATCACTTTTTCGACAGCGGAGGCTCTGGAAGCCAGGATATCCAGATCATCTCCGAAAATTTTTATGGCAATATCCTGCTTCGATCCAGAGAGTAATTCGTTGAAGCGCATCTGGATGGGTTGCTGAAATTCAAACTTCACACCGGCCAGAACGACAAGTTTCTCCGACATTTTTGCCACTAATTCTTCGCGTGTACTGGCACTCGTCCACTCACTTTTATCTTTGAGTGTAATGATATAATCTCCTGTTTCCATGGGAGTTGGGTCGGTAGGAATCTCTCCGGCACCAATCTTACAAACAGCATGTTTTATTTCAGGAAAATTACTCAGCAGTATTTTATTTGCTTTTTCCACCATTTCAACGGTATTACTCAACGACCCTCCCTGCAAAGTGATCACTCCTGCTGCCAGATCTCCTTCCTCCAGCTGTGGGATGAACTCCCCTCCAAGTCTGTTAAAAACCAAAAGGCTGGAGGCAAATAAAAGGATTGCTGCAACGGAAACCAATAACTTCCGTCTGATTGCGAACAAAATCATTGGGGTGAAAGCTTTATGAAACCAGTCCATCAGCCGGTCTGAAAAATTACGCTTGTGTTCTGTATTTTTACTTAAGAACATAGCCGAAACCATGGGAACATAGGTCAGAGACAAGATGGCTGCACCGAGTAAAGCAAAGGAGACAACTTGTGCCATCGGACGAAACATTTTGCCCTCGATACCTACCAATGCCATAATTGGCAGATAGACGATCAGTATAATGGCCTGTCCGAAAGTGGCAGAACTCATCATACGTTTGGCCGAATCGAAGACATTTTCATCCATCTGATCCTGCGTCAGTCGGGCGACCCCCGGATGATGATATTTACTCTGCGAGATTCGGTGCACAACACTTTCGACAATGATCACGGCACCATCCACGATCAGTCCAAAATCGATGGCACCGAGGCTCATCAGGTTTCCCGATACACCAAAGAGATTCATCATGGAAACTGCGAAAAGCATGGCCAGAGGGATCACGGAAGCCACAACAAGTCCGGCCCGAAGATTGCCCAACAGGATGACAAGTATGAAAATAACTATCAGGGCCCCTTCGATCAAATTGGTTGAAACCGTTTTGATGGCGCGTCCAACCAAGTCGGAGCGGTTTAAAAAGGGTTCAATGCGAACCCCTTCAGGCAATGTCTTTTGAATGGTTTCGATGCGCGTTTTAACATTATCCACCACTTCATGGGCATTGGCCCCTTTGAGCATCATCACCACACCACCAACGGCTTCAGCAGTGTCAACTACAAAAGCCCCATATCTGGTAGCACTGCCGAACTGCACTGTGGCAATATCCCTTACCAGGACAGGAATGCCTGAAGCATTGCTTTTAACAACAATCTTTTCAATGTCTTCAATGGTCTTAACCAAACCGATGCCGCGGATAAAATAGGCTGTTGGCTTTTTATCGATATAGGCACTTCCGGTATTTTCATTGTTCTTCTCTAGGGCCTGAAAAATATCGGTTAGCGTAAGGTTCATTCCACGAAGCCTCTCAGGATTTACCGCAATTTCATACTGCTTAATAAATCCTCCATAGCTGTTGATGTCTGCGACGCCAGGTGTTCCAAGCATTTCGCGACGTACCGTCCAATCTTGTAGTGTGCGAAGCTCCATAGGCGGGAATTTTTTCTCTAACCCCTTTTCTACAGCAAGACGGTATTGATATATTTCACCTAGTCCGGAAGAGATTGGTGCCAGGCTAATTTTCGCCAAACCTGCAGGAATCACTTCTTCAGCCTCCTTAAGCCGTTCGCTCAGTTGCTGCCTTGCCCAGTAAAGATCAACATCGTCTTTGAATACGATCGTTATCACTGACAATCCCAGTCGGGAAATTGACCTTAACTCCACAATGTCGGGGATATTTGCAACTGCCACTTCGATAGGGGCAGTGATAAAACTTTCCACCTCCTGGACAGCCAGGGAAGGTGCCAGAGAAATAACTTGCACCTGGTTGTTGGTTATATCCGGGATCGCATCTATGGGGAGTTTTGATAAGGAATAAGTACCCCAGCCAATTAATGCAAATACGAATAGCCCGACAATAAATTTGTTCTTGATTGAAAAATGAATAATGCGCTCTATCATGCTATCAACGAATTAATTTTAACCATGAGATGTGCGTTCAGACCATTTTCACAGTTTGAACACGCGGGAAATAATATTTTCTCAAGGACTAAATTAATTGAGGGGGTTGCCAGATAGCGGCAGAAAACAGGCTCGTAAAGGAAGGACAATATTCCGAATAGGTATGATGAGAATATTTTACACAAGTGAATTGAAGGACGTTAATTTGTGCTACGACAGGAGTACCACAGCAATTGCAGGTACAAAATGGGGAGCAATGATCAATTTCACTTTCTGATTCGTGCTTATCTGTTGAACCTTTGGACTGTTCAACCTTACACAACGAGTTTCCCTTGTGCTCGTGGGCACATGGGACGGCGGTAAGCACCAAAATGAATAAAGATAAGATTACAGCAATTACTTTCATTGATCTGATGACAAAAACTCGTCTTAAAAATATCTAAAAAACTCCTGAATTCCAAGTAATCATAGAATATTCAGTTCAATCCCCGTTTAATACATCTAAAATATTATTGAGGATAGGCAGTCCTAAACCATAGGCAAGGTAAACTTAAAGGTACTACCCTTCTCATCTGAAGTGCCATCCGATTTAGATTCAACCCAAATTCTACCTCCATGTTTCTCAATAAAATCTTTGCACAATATTAAACCAAGACCCGTTCCGTGTTCATTATTTGTACCAGGTGCCGACATACTTTCTTCAATTCTAAACAGTTTCGGAAGCAAATCTTCGGAGATTCCGATCCCATTATCAGCAATGGATACGACAAGCTCTTTGTTGTGTTGCTCGGTTGAAATGACAATTTTACCTCCCCGATTGGTGAATTTAATGGCATTTGAGACTAGATTACGCAAAACCGACCCAATCATGGCTTTATCTGCGTGAACGAGGAAGTTGATAGGCATTTTTTTTGTTGTCGTAATTGACTTTTGAATCGAAAAACTATAAAATAATTCCACCACTTCATCAAGTAATGTGTTAATTTTAAAATATTCCGGATAAAAATCAATCCTGCCTGACTGCGACCGAGACCATTCCAAAAGATTCATCAACAAATCCATGGCTCGTTTCGATGCATCCTGCATAATCGTTGCATATTTTTCCAGTCCTTCATAATCTTTGTTCTGAATCTGTTCAATTAAGATATAGCTCAAACCCAAAATACTGGTAAAAGGGCTTCTTAAGTCGTGGGAAATGATAGAAAAAAACTTATCCTTGGTCGCATTCAACTCAAAAAGCCGGGCTTCACTCTTCTTTAATGCTTCATTTGCCAATTTTCGCTCGGTCGTATCAATGGTAAATCCTGCCAGGAAACGAGGTTTACCACCGACCTGAATCGGAAATTTAACGGTCGAATAATGACGATTATTAAACTCCTCTTCAATCTCAATTTTTTTACCATTCCTGAGAATTTGCAGATCATCCTCAACCATCTTTTTGGCTAATTCGGAGGGAAACAACTCATCCATCGTTTTGCCAATCAATTCATCCATTCTTTTACCAATCATTCCTTCAAAATTGCGGCTCAAAATCAGAGATCTGGTGTTATCATCCTTGAAGAATACATAGATCGGACTGTGCTCCAAAAATTGCCTGAAAATCTCATCATTCATGTTTGATCCGGCATTCTCACTTTCCTCATTCAGCT
>CAIRSO010000013.1 GCA_903881215.1 uncultured Bacteroidia bacterium | reverse complement strand
TTTCAACATTTGAAATTTTAAGTACCTGAACACCCTGGTCAATGTTTAATCTTTCTTTGTCTTTAGTTGATATTTCACCAAACTCTGCTCCAAGCGTTGAGAAAGATTCTTTTATAATGGATGTATTTCCTTTGGAGTTTTTTAGCGTGACATTGAATACTTTCTCAGATCCATCTCTTCTTAATGTCACTGCTATTTGATCTCCAGGTCTTTGTTTTCCAACTTGCTCTTGTAATTGTGAGACGGTGCTCACCTTTGTTGCATTGATCGCCACAATGACATCGCCTTTTTTAATGCCAGCCAATCTTGCTGCTCCATCTTCCGTGACACCTTCAACCCAGACTCCTTCCGTTTTATCAAGATGATTTTCCTTGGCCAGATCTGCATTGACATCTCTGATACTTACACCCAGCAAGGCTCTTTGTACTTCACCGTACTTCCTCAAATCTTCAACTACTTTATGAACAATCGATGCCGGTATGGCGAAGGAATATCCGGAATAAGTTCCTGTTTGTGAGGCAATGGCAGTATTTATCCCGACAAGTTCGCCTCGTGAATTCACCAAAGCACCTCCGCTGTTTCCCGGATTGACGGCCGCATCCGTCTGGATAAATGATTCCAAAGGCATCTTTCCTCCCATGATACCAATACTTCTTGATTTTGCACTCACAATTCCCGCAGTAACTGTAGAAGTGAGATTAAACGGATTACCAACAGCCAAAACCCACTCACCCAATTTGAGTGCCTCTGAGTCTCCCCAGGCCAAAACTGTTAAACTCTTAGCATCTACTTTTATCAGAGCTATGTCTGTATTAGGATCACGACCAATAACTTTGGCTGTAAATTTCCGGTTGTCGTTAAGGATCACTTCAATATCTTCAGCCCCATCAACCACATGGTTATTGGTAACAATAAATCCATCTTCATTGATAATAACTCCTGAACCTGCAGCTCTGCTATATTGTTGTTCTGGTCTGCTGTTACCTCGAGGACCAGGGTTGTTACCGCGAGGACCAAAGAAGTATTCAAAGATATCATTGCCACCTTCAAAATAATTGGTTTTGGTCTTTGTCGTGATATGCACAACTGCAGAAATACTCTTCTCCGCAGCCAGTGTCAGGTCAGGCAACTGCCCCTGTGGCATTACAGGAGGAGTATAGCTTGAAAGTTGGATAGGTCTGCTTTCACTAACAACAGCCTGTTTATTGTCCGATTTAAATTGTGAATACAAGGTGAGGGCTATGATTGCCCCGACGAATGCAAAAGCAATGTTAGTTGCACTTTTTCTAAATGTGTTCATAAATAATTACTTTTTAAAATTTTACAGGATACATACTTCAAATTTTGTACCATTCAATCGGTAACTATATTCTATTAGACGTAAAAAATGTGAAAAGTTATCATGATTAACAAACTTTAACTTGAACCTAAGACGTAACCACAGATTTGAAGGATTAAGACTTTCCCTACCACAGATTACACAAATTGCTGGGAGACAATATGTCAGTTTTTTTTCTCGTTTTCTTTGTTGGGAACATTGAACCATTTGGAGAGTGGTTCTGACGGACTATATTCCAGAAGGTAGTTGATTGCCTCTTCTGAGTTCGAAGCAACAAAATACATGGACCGGTAACTCTCCTTGGCGAAAGTTTCCCGGTAAGATTTCTCAAATTGCTCCAGGAGTGAATCGTAATAGCCGTTTGTATTGATAAAAATAACCGCTTTGTTGTGGTAATTTAACTGTTTGAGCGTGATAACTTCCAGGATTTCTTCCAAGGTTCCGAATCCACCAGGAAGCGCAATAAAGGCATTGGACCTTTTTCTCATAAGGTATTTTCGCTCCCTCATGTTGGGCGTGATGATCTGTTCATGATCGTTGGGATTGGAGAGCCGGTGGGCATGTATCAGTTCGGGAATGATGCCGGTTGTTTTGGCACCTCTATCTCTGGCAGCTTCAGCGCAAACATGCATCAATCCAACGTTGGCACCACCATATACCATGTTCCAGCCAGAGTCACCTATGAGACGACCCAGCATCCGGGCTTCCTCAAAATAGATTTCTGGAATGGCATTGCTCGAAGAGGAGAAAACGCAAATGTTCATAAAATTTCGATTTTGCCCGACCCGTAGGAATTTGTTCCGGAATCTAAAATATATGATCCAAAATTCCCCTTAAACATCAATATTTGCATAAGTGGCATTGTCTTCGATGAATTTCCTGCGAGGAGGAACTTCGTCGCCCATCAACATGGAAAAGACATGATCTGCTTCGGCTGTGTTTTCTATCTCCACTTGCCTCAGGGTACGCCTTTCCGGATTCATAGTGGTATCCCAGAGTTGCTCAGCGTTCATCTCTCCCAAACCTTTGTAGCGCTGTACATGAACACTTTTTTCATTGCCACTGGCCCATTCTTCGATGATTCTTACGCGTTGGGCTTCAGTCCAGCAGTATTGCTCCTGCTTCCCTTTTTTAACAAGGTACAGTGGGGGAGTGGCAATATATATATGTCCGTTCATGATCAGGTCGTGCATGTAGCGGAAGAAGAAGGTCATGATTAAGGTAGCGATGTGTGAACCATCGACGTCCGCATCAGTCATGATGATAATCTTGTTGTAACGCAACTTGGCTATGTTCAACGCTTTTGGATCTTCATCCGTACCAATGGAAACACCTAATGCGGTATATATATTTCGGATCTCTTCGCTGTCAAAAACTCGGTGAGGCATGGCTTTCTCAACATTGAGGATCTTTCCCCGAAGTGGTAAAATAGCCTGAAAACTCCTGTCTCGCCCTTGTTTGGCGGTACCTCCGGCAGAATCACCTTCCACAAGAAACAGCTCACAACGATCTGGATCTTTTTCAGAGCAGTCGGCCAATTTTCCCGGCAGACCGCTTCCTGTTAGAACGTTCTTACGCTGAACGAGTTCTCTGGCCTTTCGGGCAGCATGACGGGCTGTAGCAGCCAGAATCACTTTGTTGACGATGATTCTTGCTTCGCGCGGATGCTCTTCGAGGTAATTGCTGAGCATTTCGCTGACAGCCTGGTCGACAGAAGCACTTATTTCAGAGTTTCCCAACTTGGTCTTGGTTTGTCCCTCAAATTGTGGTTCCTGAACTTTACAGGAGATCACTGCTGTCAGGCCTTCCCTGAAGTCGTCGCCGGAAATCTCAAATTTCAATTTCTGGAACATACCACTGTTTTCGGCATAACTTTTCAGTGTCCTGGTAAGGCCTCTTCTGAAACCTGTCAGGTGCGTTCCACCTTCAATGGTATTGATATTGTTAACGTAGGAATGTACGTTTTCCGTGAATGAGTTGTTGTAGCACATGGCAATCTCGACAGGAACATCATTTTTCTCAGTGGAGATATGTATGGTCTCATCAATAATACGCTCGCGGGTGCCATCGAGGTAGTCAACGAATTCAGAAAGTCCAGCTTCAGAATAGAAAATCTCCTGTTTAAATGACCCATCGGTTTCTTTGAATCTTTGATCAACAATGGAGAGCTTGATTTTCTTGTTCAGAAATGCAAGTTCGCGCAGACGAGCAGAGAGAATATCGAATTTAAACTCAGTGGTGGTAAAAATTGTGTCATCGGGGGTAAAAGTAATGGTGGTCCCGGTATGATTGGTCTGTCCAATAATTTTGACATCGCCTTGTGGGGCACCTTTTTCATATTTCTGTTCCCAGATATTCCCATCGCGGTGAATTTCTGCCCGAAGAAAATTGGAAAGGGCATTCACACATGAAACACCAACACCATGGAGTCCGCCAGAAACCTTGTAGCTTTCCTTGTTGAACTTTCCTCCTGCATGCAAAACAGTCAGAACGACTTCCAATGCGGATTTGTTTTCGCCGATATGCAATTCTGTTGGAATACCACGTCCATCGTCTACGACTGTAACGGATCCGTCTGCGTTGATGATAACCTCAATGTTGTTACAGTAACCGGCCAAAGCCTCATCGATTGAGTTGTCGATGACTTCATAAACCAGATGATGTAATCCGCGGATATTCACATCCCCGATGTACATGGCAGGCCTTTTTCTAACTGCCTCCAACCCTTCCAATACCTGTATGCTGTCCGCACCGTAAGACACTTCGGCGGCTGATTTTGTGTGTTTCGTTTCGCTCATGCTGAAAATAGTGTTTTTTGAAGAACCCAACAACTGACGCCTTAATCCGATGGCAGAAGTACTCTGACAAAAGGGTTAAAATCCATCTGTTG
>CAIRSO010000012.1 GCA_903881215.1 uncultured Bacteroidia bacterium | reverse complement strand
ATAATAAATAGCATAATAAATAAGGGTTGCAGATATCTGCAACCCGTATTTATTATGCTATTTATTATTTGCCTGGAATCATAAGTGTTTCCCTGTTCATCTCAAAAATGTCTGTGCTGATGGAGTAGTCGCCGATCAGATGTTTGCAGAAATAATCGGCTTTCAGCCAAAAGGCGTATTCTGTAAAGTCTCCGTATGCATGGCGTTGACCTGGCATCATAAAGAAGTCGAAACGCTTGTTGGCCCTGATCAGGGCATTGGCCATCCTGATGGTATTTCCAGGATGAACATTGTCATCAATATCCCCGGTAATCAGCAAAAGATTGCCTTTCAGGTTTTTAGCCAATGAAGTATTTTTCTCAATTTCGTAAAGAAATTGTATCTCGCCATCATTGTTCAGCTTTTCTTTGACTCCCTGATGGGTTTCGCTCCACCAGCGGTTGTAAATGTTGTTCTCGTGGTTGCCCGAAGAGGAAACAGCCACTTTGTAGAAATCAGGGTACTGACACAATGCCGCTGTCGACATGAATCCTCCTCCCGAATGACCGGTTATTCCAACTTTCGTAATGTCGATAAATTTATATTTATCGGCTAGTTGCTCGGCAACATATTTTTTATCAGCCAGCCCGTAATCCCTTAAATCACCGTAACCATAATTGTGGTACCATTTGGAACGATTAGGATTTCCTCCTCTGTTTCCTAGGGTGATGACAATAAATCCAAGCTGTGCCACCCGGTCTGTTCTGTCCATCTTGCTTGAGAATGCTGCATTAACTGCTTCCGTTTGCGGACCGGGATAGACATATTCGATCAGCGGATACAACTTCGTCGAATCGAAATTAAAAGGCTTGTACATGACTCCGTAAATATCTGTGATCCCATCGGCAGCCTTTGCTTTAAAGGGTTCCGGGAATTTGTAGCCTGCGGCAAAGAGGTTTCTCAAATCGGCTGTTGCCAATTCCATAACCAGCTTTCCGGTATTGTCGCGGATCTCAGACTTGGGAACTGTGTTGACTCTTGAGAAAGTGTGGATGAAATAGCGATATGAATCGCTCATGTCCATGTTAAAAGTAAAATTCCCGGGGTTTAGCAACTGAAGAGCTGTGCCATCGAGATTTACCCTGTACATATGCTCGTAATAGGGATTTTCATTTACCTCGCGACCGTTGGCAACAAAATACATTACCCTGCTTTTCTCATCAATTTTGACAATCTCACCGCAATGCCATGGACCGTTGGTAATCTGATTCTTCAATGATCCATTTTCATCATACAGATAATAATGACCCCAACCATCACGTTCCGACCAGTGAATGAACTCTTTTCCATTGCCAATGGTGAACAATCTTTTGGTCTCAATATAGGTATTCATCCGTTCTTCTATCAATACCTTTGTTTCGCCTGTCTCCGTATTTACCGAACAAATATCTGTCCGGTACAGATCGCGGCTTTTTCGGGTGATGTAAATTTTGTCGGATGTTTCTGACAACCATTTGCTTGGAACGTAATCTTCTAACCTATCTTTATTGGAGAGATTTGCCCTGTTAATGGAGACTGTTTGGTCTTTGAACTGGTCGATCGCAATCTTTTTCCCCTTTTTGGTCGCCACATCAAAAACCCATAATTCATCTTGAGGTGCCTCTTTTTCTCCAGGCATCTGGTATTTATAAGATTGCAATTCAGGACGAGGTTCTTTCAAGACATTAATTACCCACAAATCCTTCACTTTTCGGCTGTCATTCCTGATGAGGGCGAATTTTTTCGAATCATGCGACCAACTGATGTAGGCGCTTTTTCGTTTCTTCTTCTCCTCTTTGATCTTTTTTTCGTCATCGTTCTCCGTCGCTGTGAAACCTCCACCATACTCATAATCCTTTACTCCATCAGTAGTAAGCTGGTGTTCAACCACAGTGGTATCCTTATCATCCTTTTTTGCCTTCTGGTAGTTTTCTTTGTCCATCCACAAGAGATTGTAATCCCTTGCGAAGAGGATGTATTCACCATTGGGCGAGATATTGGCCCAGTCAGGATTGTCTTTTTCTTCTTTCCAGTCTTTAATCTGATCTAGTTCACCAGTCTTTAGGTTGTACTCCAGGTGAAATATCTTCTTTTTTACTTTGTCTTTCTCTTTGTCACCCGTGGCCTTTAAATCCAATTTCTGCAGTTTTCCGTTCTTGGCTATTAACGTCGAATCTTTTTTCGATTCTGAAGCCTCCTCTTTTTTCTTTTCCTCATCCTGACTGCTGGTTACATCGAACTGAAAAACGGTATCGTTCTTTTTGAATTTAAGCTTAATTGGCGGCATGTGTTGCCAGTCGTACGGATCTTTGGTGATTTTGGTCAGCATGGCAGCCATTTTGTGGTTGTCAAACAGGAAGGTTTTGGTTTTCTTGTCCAGATCCACCAGATGGTATGTCACTCCCTCAGAAGTTGTATCGGAATACCAGAACTGATCACCGGTTTTGATCCATTTTGGCACGACAGAGGTGCTAAAAACCATCTTACCAATCTTAGTAGGAGAGAACCTTTCGGCCAGACGGTAATCGGCATTCCCGATGGGTTTATTTTGGGCAGAAAGTTCAATATTGACCATAGACAGCCCAATGATAAAAACTAGCGTAATCAGATTTTTTTTCATGATGATTTTTTTCAATTAGTTAGGTGATAAGTTCACCTCAATAGTTTGAAGTTCTAACGGTATTCCATCTCTTGTTTGCCAAAAATATTTAAAAAATAGTTTAGAAACTAATGACATTTGGCAGAGAGTTGTCTGGTGTTTGAATTCCATGTATCCTTAAATAAAAACAGACCCTATTCAATGAAGAACAGGGTCTGTTTTAGGAATGAATTGTATTATTTATTTAGAAACAAATTCGTTGATCTTCATAGCCGCATCCCTGCCGGACCGGATGGCATGAACAACCAAACTGGCACCGCGGGTTGCATCACCAGCTACAAAAATTTTTTCTATGCTGGTTGCAAAATCGTTTGCCTTGACATTCCCTCGGGCATCGTAATCCACTTTAAGATTGTCAAGCAATCCTTCATGAACCGGAGATAAGAATCCAAGAGACAACATAACCAGATCAGCTTCGATAATCTCCTCCGTACCCGGAATCTCTCTCATCGACATTTGCCCATTATTTTTTGTCCATTCCACTTTGACTACTTCCACTGCCTTTAAGACACCATTTTCACCGATAAACCGACGGGTATTCAATGACCAGCGTCTCTCACAGCCTTCAAGATGAGAACTGGAAGTGCGAAGTGTATTTGGCCAGTAAGGCCAGGGATTATCTTCAGCTCGTTGATCGGAAGGTTTTTCCAGAATTTCTATTTGGGTAACTGTATTTGCCTTCTGGCGGATGGCGGTTCCTACACAATCAGATCCAGTGTCACCTCCGCCTATGACGAGTACTTTTTTATCCTTTGCATGTATTCTCACGGCATCAGGTATTGCCTCACCTTTTACAACCTTGTTCTGTTGTTTAAGGTAATCCATGGCAAAATATACACCTTGTAGTTCTCTGCCGGGTGTGTTGCCCAAATCTCTTGGTTGCATAGCACCACTAGCTAGACAAACCGCATCAAAGTCCCTAAGAAGTTCTTGTTCAGAAATATCTGCACCAACTTTGACATTCGTTTTAAAGATTACGCCTTCTTTGACAAATAAATCCAGTCGCCTGTCGATAATTCCCTTGTTAAGTTTAAAATCCGGAATGCCATACCGCAGTAATCCGCCAATTTCGTTGTCCTGCTCAAAGACAGTCACAGAGTGTCCAGCCTGGTTCAGCAGATCTGCCACTGAAAGTCCTGCAGGACCTGATCCCACAACAGCGATCTTTTTCCCGGTTCTATTTTCTGGAATATTTGGATGCACTAAATTTAGGTCAAAGGCATGTTCCACGACAGCGCACTCATTTTCGCGTATGGTGACCGACTCATCATGAATGGCAAGAACACAGGATTTTTCGCAGGGTGCGGGACAAACTCTCCCGGTAAACTCAGGGAAACTATTTGTATTGGTCAAAATATTGTATGCCTCATCCCATTTCCCTCGGTAAACTGCATCCTGCCATTCTGGAATGTTGCTTCCTACCGGACAAGCCCAATGACAAAAAGGAACGCCGCAATCCATACATCTCGATGCCTGATTAATGCGATCATTATCGTCAAGCGTCTGCTCAACCTCTCCAAAATCACCTATGCGTTCACTGACAGGCCGGTATCCGCTTACTTTTCTCTCTATTTCTATAAACCCCTTTGGATTTCCCATTTCAAATTCCTTTAAATCTTTATATTTCACATCAAGTACTTCGAGTACTTAGAATACTTAGAGTACTTAAAGTTATGAGCCTTCATAAATCATTCAACTCATATTAATTGTATGCATTCTTCTTATAACTCCAAACTCTAAGTACTCCACACTTTAAGTACTTTCCGCTTGAAGTACTCCACACTTATTCCCGTATATTCGGGGCATCTTCGGCCATCTCAAGCTTCCGTATTACCTCTTTCAGTTTTGCTTCGTTTAATACCTTTTTGTATTCAAGCGGAATCACTTTGACAAATTTTGGTAGGTATTCCTCCCAGTTTGTCAATATTTTTTCGGCTTGCTGGCTTTGTGTATAAAGCATGTGTTTCTGAATTAGCTCCTGAAGTTCTTGAATGTCAGCCTTATCTTCTACCGGACCAAGTTCTACCAATCCTTTGTTACAATAATAATCGAAGTCACCGTTTTCATCAAGAACATAGGCAATCCCACCACTCATTCCGGCTGCAAAATTTCGACCTGTAGTTCCAAGAACCACAGTGCGGCCTCCTGTCATGTATTCGCAGCAATGGTCTCCGGTTCCTTCTACAACTGCCCTTGCACCAGAGTTCCTGACGCAAAAACGTTCGCCGGCAACTCCTTTGATGTATACCTCACCACCGGTAGCACCATATAAAGTAGTATTGCCAACGATAATGTTCTGATGTGGTTCGAAAGTTGTTCCAATTGGTGGAACAACGACAATCTTTCCTCCTGATAAGCCTTTGCCCAGATAATCGTTCGAATCTCCTTCCAGCCTGAAGGAAACTCCTTTGACCAGAAATCCACCAAAGCTTTGTCCGGCTGATCCTTTGAAAGTGCAGTTAACGGTATCTTTTGGCAGGCCAATCTCACCATATCTTCTTGAAATCTCACCTGAAAGCATGGCACCGGTGGTTCGCATCACATTGTTGATGTTGTGTCCGATCCAAACTTTCTCACCACTTTTAATGGCCTTGTTCGCCTCGCGGATCAGGGCAACATCCAATACATCATCCAGTTCTCGTGTATTTGGATGCGTGTTGCGAATTGGATAAATCTTGGACTCCTCCGGAAGATATAAGAATTTGGAGAAATTAACGTTTTTCATTTTCCAGTTGGTAACCTCCGGATTAACCTCAAGGAGATCACAACGACCCACAAGGTCATCAAAATTTCGGACACCAATTTCTGCCATGTATTCACGAATCTCTCGGGCAATAAACTGGAAATAGTTGATCACATATTGCGAACGGCCCAGAAATCTTTTGCGAAGATTTTTGTTTTGTGTGGCGATACCTGCCGGACATGTGTTGAGATGGCATTTGCGCATCATGATGCAGCCTAAAGAAATAAGAGCGCCTGTTGAAAAACCAAATTCTTCAGCTCCCAGCATTCCCATGATAACTACATCGCGTCCGGTTTTAAGTTGTCCGTCGACCTGCAGTTTTACCCTGCCACGAAGGTTGTTCATGACCAACGTTTGTTGTGTTTCGGCAATGCCGAATTCAGCAGGTAATCCGGCATGCTTGATTGAACTTGCGGGTGAGGCACCGGTTCCACCTTCACAACCACTAAGGATGATAATGTCTGCAAACCCTTTGGCAACACCAGCTGCAATTGTTCCTACACCAGTTTCAGATACCAGTTTGACGGAAACCTTGGCCCTTGGATTGACATTTTTCAAATCGAATATCAACTGCGCCAAATCTTCAATGGAGTAAATATCGTGATGAGGAGGAGGAGAAATGAGGGTAATTCCGGGAGTTGAATTTCGGGTTTTTGCAATTATTTTATTGACTTTAAACCCTGGTAACTGACCTCCTTCTCCGGGTTTGGCTCCTTGAGCAATTTTTATTTGGAGCTCAGCGGCATTCATCAGGTAATTGTTCGTTACCCCAAATCTACCGGAAGCAATTTGTTTGATTTTTGAGTTTTTGTTTGTGCCAAAACGTTCCGGATCTTCACCACCTTCCCCGGTATTGCTTCTACCACCAATTTCATTCATTGCAATTGCGAGTGCCTCGTGAGCTTCTTTTGATATGGAGCCATAAGACATGGCACCAGTTACAAATCGTTTTAGAATGGCCTCAGCCGGTTCTACTTCCTCAATTGGAATTGGATTCATTTTCCATTTCAACGCTCCTCTGACAAAAGCAGGCTTCCTGTTCTGCTTGTCTACCAATGTGCTGAATTTCTTGAAAACTTCATAGTTATCCGTCTTGGTAGCCCATTGTAGCAAGGCGATGGATTCAGGATTCCATGCATGGTGTTCACCGTTGTTGCGGTAGTGGTATTCACCATTAGTGTCAAAGGTTACTTTTTTCTGGTCATTGTCATATGCATCCTTGTGGAACATCACTGCTTCCTGGAATAATTCTTTGTATCCAACTCCGCTTATACGGGAGGCCGTTCCTTTGAAGTACTCATCGATTAATTCGTCACTGACACCAACAGCTTCGAAAAGTTGGGATCCATGGTAGGAGCGGAGGGTGGAAATACCCATCTTGGAAAGCACTTTCAGCAATCCTTTGTCAATGGCCTTGATGTAATTCTTTCGCGCCTCGGCATATGGAAGCTTAATCTCTCCTTCTCTCACCAGGTGACTAATTGCGCCAAAGGCCAGATATGGATTGATGGCACTCGCACCATAACCCAACAGAAGCGCAAAGTGCATGATTTCTCTTGGTTCGGCACTCTCGACAAGAATACCGATTTGCATCCGTTTTTTGGTTTTAATCAGATGGTGATGGACTGCCGCCACAGAAAGCAGGGACGGTATTGGAACCAGATCTTCAGAGATGGTCCTGTCTGTGAGGATAATGAAATTTTTCTTTTCATCGACTGCTTTTTCTGCCTTTTCCAGCATATTTTTGAAGGCTTTTTTGAATCCTTCAACACCTTCCTTAATTGGGAAAACCATTGGAATGGTGGCATGATTAAAGACTTCATGCTTCAGATCCTTGATTTTTCCCAAGTCAGTATTGGTAATAATCGGACTATCAAATTTGATGAGTTTGCAATGGTTAGGTGTTTCGTCCAGTATGTTGCTGCTGAGTGAACCAATGTAGTTGGTGAGTGACATGACTAGTCCTTCACGGATTGGATCTATCGGCGGATTTGTAACCTGTGCAAAAAGCTGTCTGAAATAGCTAAAAAAACGTTTTGGTTTATCAGAAAAGACTGCCAGCGGAGTGTCATTTCCCATTGAACTGGTTGGTTCATTGGCGGTTTCAGCCATCTCTTTAATCACGACCTGCATCTCTTCCTTGCTGTATCCAAAGACTTTGCTGTACACCCCAAACTGGTCGCCCATGTTAGATGACACACGCTGTTTGACGACGATGTCTTCCAGCATCAGTCTATTCTCTTTGAGCCAGTTTATGTAAGGATTTCTGCGGCTAAGGTCTGCCTTTACCTCCTTATCAGGAATCAGAATTCCAAGTTGGGTATCGACAAGCAATAATTTGCCCGGACGAAGCCGGCCTTTCTCCTTGATCTCTTCCGGTTTGAATACCTGTACCCCGACTTCTGAACCCATCACAATAAGATCATTTTTCGTGATCACATACCTTGAAGGCCTTAGTCCATTGCGGTCCAATGTGCCGCCAATATATCTGCCATCAGAAAAAACCATGGAGGCTGGTCCGTCCCATGGTTCCATAAGTGTGGAGTGGTATTCATAAAATGCTTTCAGGCTTTCAGGAATTGGATTCTTCTCATTGAATGATTCGGGAATCATCATGCACAATGAGTGAGGCATGCTGCGACCCGACATGTTCAAGAATTCGAGGGTATTATCGAAGGAAGCCGAGTCTGATTTGCCCGGTTCGATGATTGGATAAAGTTTGTCAATGTCTTCACCGAAAAGTGCAGATTCAAGCAATGATTCACGGGCATGCATCCATTGACGATTGCCTTTAATGGTATTGATTTCACCGTTATGGGCAATCATGCGGAATGGTTGGGCCAAATCCCAGGTAGGGAAAGTGTTGGTGCTGAAGCGGGAGTGAACCAATGCAATGGCACTCTTCATCTCGGGATGACTCAGATCTTTAAAATAGTCACGCAGCTGACTGGGAGTAAACATCCCTTTGTAGATCATTATCTTGCTGGAGAAACTTGGAAGGTAAAAGCTGCTTTTTCCGGCAAGCTTAGACTCCCGAACTGTTCTTTCGGCTTGTTTTCTAGCCAGATAGAGCTTTCGTTCCAATATATCCTGTTCGTAGTTTCCTTTTACAAAAACTTGGCGGATCATGGGTTCAGTGCTGCGGGCAATCTCGCCGATCACAGAACCATCGACAGGAACTTTGCGCCATGCAACAAGTTTTAAACCTTCTGCTTCAACGTACCTATTCAGCACTTCTACGCAATAATCTGCTTCTTCTTCTACCACTGGAAGAAAAACCAAACCTGCCCCATATCTGCCTGGTTCTGGTAGATCAATGCCTTGAGATAGGAAGAAATCATGGGGCATTTGTAATAAGATTCCGGCGCCATCACCGGTTTTATTATCTGAACTAGTAGCTCCGCGGTGGTCCATGTTGAGCAAAACGGTTAAGCCACGCTGAACAATTTCATGCGATTTAGCACCTTTGATGTGAGCTACAAAACCAATCCCACAGGCATCGTGTTCAAAAGACGGATCATACAATCCTACCGGGGTTGGAAATTTCTTGTGTTCCATAACACTTACTAATTGAGTTGGTTTTTAAAAGCTTTGATATATTTTAAATCTTAGATTATTTTGATAAAAAAACGATAAGATGAAAGAAAAACAGCAATAATATTTAATATTCGAAAGCAAAAATAGCTTTTTATTTTATTTTTCCAATTATAAGACAGGGGGAAAATGTGAATATTTTTCCTGAGATTAAGAAATATAGTAAAAAAAAATAATTTAAGATATTGGAATTGAATAATTTAATATCCAGGTTAAAAGAATATTAATTTTTGAACTGTTGGAGGCAATAAAGTACAGATTTAAGCTTAAGAGAAAGTGAAATTATTCTCCAAGGAGTGATTCGATTGCCTGGGTTGCCTTTTCGAATTTAAACTCTGAGACTACCTGGTTCATTTTGGCCTCAATAGGGCCAAGAGAAAGGTTCCCAATACTACCTTCGTGGGTATGGTGAATATTCTTGTCCGGATAAAACTGATCCTTTTCGATCAATGAACCAATTTCACGGTAGGCATCCCTGAAAGGTGTACCTGCCAATACGAGACGATTTACTTCCTCAACGCTGTAAAGAAAACGGTATTTGCTATCCTCGAGAATATGCTCATTGATGGTCATGTTTTCAATGGCAAAGGATGCTATTTGGATGCAGTCATTCAACTCCTGGAAAGCTGGAATAAAAAGCTCTTTTGTGAGCTGCATATCCCTGAAATATCCACTTGGCAGATTGTTGGTTACTGTAAGCATTTGTGCCGGTAAAGACTGAATTTTGTTGCAATGTGCGCGCAAAAGCTCAAAAACGTCTGGATTTTTCTTGTGGGGCATGATGCTTGATCCGGTGGTCAGGTCGTCAGGCAATTTTACAAAATCAAAATTCTGACTCATGAACAGACAAACATCGTAGGCCAATCTCGACAGGGTAGAAGCGATGGATGCCATTGCAAATAAGACTGACCGTTCCATTTTACCTCGTCCCATCTGGGCATAAACTACGTTGAAATTCAAAGTTTCAAATCCAAGCAAGTCGGTGGTCATCTGACGGTTGAGCGGGAAAGATGATCCATATCC
Organism: uncultured Bacteroidia bacterium; assembly: GCA_903881215.1. Classification (GTDB taxonomy): domain Bacteria; phylum Bacteroidota; class Bacteroidia; order Bacteroidales; family Prolixibacteraceae; genus CAINVV01. The sequence continues at coordinate 1,042 of CAIRSO010000012.1, read as the reverse complement.
TGCAGCAGAGCCCAGAGGATTCTGATCGGCAACCCGATAAGCTGCCTGCAACAATATCAAATCGTCTGTCAGACTTTCGGCATAGGCACCGAACCACAATCCGAAAGAAGAGGGCATTGCCACCTGTAGATGTGTGTATCCGGGCATCAGGACCTCTTTGTATTTGTTGCTTTGTGCAATTAAAATATGGAATAGGTTGACTGTATTTTCAGTAACCGTTTGAATGGCATCTCTAGTAAATAGCTTTAAATCAAGCAATACCTGGTCGTTCCTCGATCTTCCACTATGAATTTTTTTTCCGATCTCACCTAATCTGGCCGTCAACATTAGCTCAACCTGGGAATGAATATCTTCTACCCCTTCCTCAATGGCAAATTTGCCTGCAACTATTTCATGGTGGATGGATTTTAACTCTTTTGACAACAGTGTTAATTCTTTGCTGTCAAGAAGGCCAATATGCTCAAGCATTTTTATATGAGCCAAAGAGCCAATCACATCGAATTTTGCAAGAAAAAGATCCATTTCCTGATCTTTTCCAATAGTGAATGTCTCGATTAAATCGTTGATTTTTTTCCCTTTGTCCCAGAGCTTCATGGCGAATACTTTTTGTCAAATTTCTGCCCCGGATTCAATACATATATACTTGTATTGGGGAAGAATCAGATTCCAGATCAGCGAATTTACACCGATTCTAATTTTATGCCTCTATTTTATTTACACAAAAGGAACAGACTCCCTTGAGATAATAGTGATGCTCATCAATTCTGAATCCATCCAAAACAGGCTTCGGAAGCTCCTCCTGCTTGATCCTGAAATCGATCACTCCAGTGCATATTTTGCATTTAAAATGACCGTGTGTTGAAGTGTCTGCATCGTACCGTATCTCATTACCTTCGATGTTAAGTGCCAATGCGACACCTGATTGTACGAACAAATTTAATACATTGTAAATGGTTGTTTTTGATAAACCATTTATTTCGTGGATGAGGTCACTGTAGATCATATCTACAGTAGGATGATTCCGTTTTGATACCAAATAGCT
>CAIRSO010000011.1 GCA_903881215.1 uncultured Bacteroidia bacterium | reverse complement strand
TGGAAATGACGTTTCTTGATGATACATTGGCACCCGTATTTAATTATCTTAAAGCCGGTATGCAATCTGCTGCAGAAAATTATGATTTCGAAAGGGCAAATGAGTTCAAATCAAAAATTCAATATTTAGATAATTATAAGAGTAAATCTTTGGTTTGTAGTGCCAATCTGACTAATATGGACATCTTTTCCTACCATGAAGATCTTAATTATGCCTATGTTAATTACTTTAGAATTGTAGACGGATTTATTGTAACATCTTATATTCTAGAGGTTAAGAAGAAGTTAAATGAATCAAAAGAGGAGATATTAGCTTTTTGTATAGTGGAAATTAGAAGAATATGTAGTTCTGATTCAGTTGAGATCGTTTTGCCTTTTGTTATTGACATTGAATTTAAGAATTTTAAAATTACTGTTCCTAGAATAGGTGAAAAGAAAAAATTGCTTGAATTGTGTGAAAGGAATGGTAGGTTGTATATGCTGGAAAGAGCAAAGAATGAATCAGTTAAGGCGCCGGTTTTAAAGAAACAGCGGATTCTCGAACGTATGCGCACAGATCTAAAATTGGATAATCAACCAAAATTGATTGAATGTTTTGATAATTCCAATATATCGGGAAATTTTCCTGTATCCTCATGTGTGGTATTTAAGGATGGTCTGCCATTAAAATCACAATACCGGCATTTTAATATTAAAACCGTTGAAGGTCCAAACGATTTTGCTTCCATGGAGGAAGTGATAAACCGGAGATATAGCAGACAATTAGCTGAAGGTAAGCAATTACCTGATTTAATTGTGATTGATGGAGGTAAAGGACAGCTTTCATCGGCATATGCTGTGCTTCAGAAATTAGGTATAGAACAAAACGTTGGAATAATTGGGATAGCCAAAAGGTTAGAGGAGATCTATTTCCCTTATGATTCAGTTCCACTCTACCTTGACAAGAAATCTGAAACTTTAAAAGTGTTGCAACATTTAAGAGATGAAGCCCATAGATTTGGAATAACATTTCATCGGGTAAAGCGATCAGAAAATTTTACTGATTCTGCTTTAGCGGGCATTACAGGAATCGGAAATAAAACAATCGAAAAATTGTTAATTAGTTTTAAATCTGTCGAAAAGCTAAAGTTAGTCTCGGCGGATGATTTGGCGAAGGTGGTAGGAAAGGATAAAGCGAATAAAATAGTTCAATATTTTATCTAGTTCCTTATTTATAGTAAGGATGAAATGAGTAGTCCTTCCATTTCTGATATATCTACAGCATTTTTTAATTCAAGTAGCAACTTGGGATTGTGTTCCTTGCCTCTTAATCCATTCAATTTTGATTGAATCTGGCTATTATCTGAATGATATAAATCAAGTTTAGCACTTTCAATACTCCCTTTTTCAATTTCAAGTGTATAATGAAAAATGGTGTACCTGTATGTAAATGTATTTTGGTAAATGTATTTTGGTGAATATCCATATATCCAGGAAAGGGTAGAGTACTTTGATGAAGCCAATTCCTGGATTTGGTCCTTTGAGTTTGAATTTAAAGTAAATACTGTTAGATCAGCGTATATTTTTCTGAAATAGTCTCCAAACTCATGGATCATTTTCCCTACGGAAAATGATGAAGATATTTGGGATAGATTCATAACAGCTGATCTTTTTGAGGAAATTGATTTGTCAGTAAATCGTTCTGGATATCCTTTTAAAGATGCTGATAGATTTTCTAAATTACAGGTAATCAGAAGAGTACAATGAGCGAGAAGACGGTTTTTAAATATATGCATGGCACTTCCTGAAACCTTTTTCCCATTTATAACGAAATCATTTCTTTCGGTTAGCACCAATTCCGGAATCTGATCACTAAGAAACTGATAAAAAAATTGAGTAATTGTCTTGTAGGAGATATTTTCGCCGGGTTTAGTAGTCTGAATAAAACTGACATTTAGGTTTCCTTCATCATGATATACTGCACCTCCGCCAGATAACCTTCTGGCTACTAGAATGTTGTTCTCATTAATGAACATTGAATTTACTTCCTTTTGAGCAATTTGATGTTTTCCTACAACCACGCTGGATTTATTTACATATAGAAAAATGTAATCATCCTGAGTGTTTTTTAACAGATATTCTTCTGCTGCAAGATTCCAATATGGATCCAGGCTGGAAGAGATCAGAAGGTTCATTTTTTAGGAGGTTTAAATGTATCTATTTCTCCCATTAGCATCGGATTGCTATAGTTGATCTTTTGGTCCAATTCAAAGTCATACAAAGTTAAAATTCTTTTGATACTACTTGGATAGCTGCAACGAATTAAAACTTCGCTCTCAGGTTCAACCACTCCTGATGTTTTTATTGGATTAATCACTTTTCCCTTCTCAACGGTCAGTATCATGCACGGATTTTTGTCGATCGTATTCGGTGATTCTGAACAAGAGACCAGAAAAATCAGCGTCAAAAGCAGTAAAAGAAAGAGACTTACAGAAATATTAGGATGGCAGATATAAAAGTAATGACCACTACAAACCAACGATATGCTTGATCTTTAATAGCGTGAACTAATTTGATTCCAATATAGGCTCCAATCATTACAAAAGGAATAACCAGCAAGTCGATGATAACAGTTTCTTTATGAATATTATCCCACACAAAATACTGTAACGGAAGCTTTGAAAGGTTTATAATGGCAAAGAACCAGGCAGTGGTGCCGATGTAATTTTTCTTTGGTAAGTGTAAAGCAAGGAGGTAAATAGCAAAAACTGGTCCAGCAACGTTTCCAATCATTGTGGCAAATCCTCCAAGAATGCCAAACAGGGCCGCAAACCATGGATAGTCAGGAAGTTCATTTTTCTTGTTTTTCCTGTCGTTCCAAATCATCAATCCCAGAGAGAGGATGACAGATATTGCGATAAGGTGCTTAAATTGTTGATCATTGACACCTGCTCCAATCCATAATGCAAGGATCAACCCCAGCAAAGCCCAGGGCAGAGCTCTTAGAAGCGGTTTCCACTCGGCGTGACGATGATAATAAAAAACTGCAAAAATGTCGGCGGTAATCAGGATTGGTAACAACACACCAGTTGAAGCTTTACCGCCAAAGATCATTGCCATAGATGGTACAACAATCATTGAAACTCCGGGGATTCCGGTTTTTGACATCCCAACCAGAATGGCGCATAAGGCAATCATCCCCCATTGGAGGTGTGACAAGGAGAAACTGGCCACAAAATCAGACATTTTTAATAATTTTCTGGTTTGATTGGTTTTGACTATTTTTGCAAAAAATTTAAAGATAGTTTTTAAACGTACAAATCAAGTGAATAATGGCAAGTTTAGCAGATTTTCGTAATGGATTGTGTATTGAGTTCAATGATCAGATATTTCAGATTGTAAGTTTTCAACATGTCAAACCAGGCAAGGGTCCGGCTTTTGTACGCACGAAACTTAAAAATATGAAATCCGGCAAAGTGATTGATAATACTTTTTCAGGAGGTACAAAAATTACAACCGTGCGGGTTGAGCGTAGACCATATCAATATCTTTACCAAGATGAGACTGGATATAACTTCATGAATGCCGAAACTTTCGAACAAGTTAACATTGAAGCAGCATTGGTGGAGAATGCTGATTTGATGAAGGAGGGGATGACAGTGGAGATTACTTATCATGCTGAGACAGAAACGCCATTAACAGTCGATTTACCACCTTTTATCGAATTGGAGATAACCTATGCCGAACCCAGCGAACGTGGCAATACAGCCTCTTCAACTGCCTTAAAAGCGGTTACAGTTGAGTCCGGAGCAACAATCATGGTGCCGCTCTTTATCAATCAGGGAGATGTTATAAAAGTAGATACCCGGGATCGTTCCTATTCCGAACGTGTTAAGAGATAATTTTTAAGCAAAAAACAAGAAAGCCGGTTGAAACTTCAACCGGCTTTCTTGTTTTTTGTCATTGGATCAAATGATCAGCATCGCATCTCCGTATGTTCCAAAATGATATTTTTCCTTAATTGCCTCTTTGTAGGCATTCATCAGATTATCATAGCCGGCAAAAGCGCTTACCATCATTAGCAGAGTCGAAAGTGGCAAGTGAAAATTGGATATCATGCTGTCTGCCACACTAAAATCATATGGAGGAAAGATGAATTTATTGGTCCAACCTTCAAATGGTTTGAGCATGCCGTTGGTTGAAACAGAAGTTTCCAGAGTACGCATCACGGTAGTTCCAACTGCACAAACACGATGACGATCCTCCTTGGCTGAATTGACAATATTGACAGCCTCATCTTTGATCCAAATCTGTTCCGAATCCATTTTGTGCTTGGTTAAATCTTCGACATCCACACTTCTGAAATTGCCCAGGCCAACATGTAGTGTAATCTCAGCAAAATCAACTCCTTTGATTTCCAGTCGTTTCAATAGTTCTCTACTAAAGTGAAGGCCTGCTGTAGGCGCAGCAACAGCTCCTTCGTGCTTGGCAAAAACTGTCTGATATCGCGCGGCATCATCTTCTTCTACCGGACGATTGATAATCTTCGGCAGAGGAGTCTCACCCAATTTGAACAAGGTATCCTTGAATTCATCGTAGGTGCCGTCAAAAAGAAAACGCAAGGTACGTCCCCTTGAAGTGGTGTTGTCAATAACCTCAGCAACCAGTAGATCATCTTCACCAAAATAGAGTTTATTGCCTATTCTGATTTTTCTTGCCGGATCAACCAGAACATCCCACAACCTTAACTCGCGGTTCAATTCCCTTAATAAAAACACCTCGATCTGGGCACCTGTTTTTTCCTTGTTGCCGTACAACCTGGCAGGGAAAACTTTTGTGTTGTTGAAAACCATAACGTCTTTATCGTTAAAGTAATCAATTACATCCTTGAAAATTTTGTGCTCAATGTCGCCGGTTTGACGGTTTAAAACAAGTAACCTGGATTCATCCCGATTCTTGGATGGGTGAAGGGAGATCAATTCATCAGGTAAATTGTACTTAAATTTCGAAAGCTTCATTGTTGATGACATTTATATGATTTAAATTTAATTATGAACAGGTATAAAATAGTCAGAAAGCATATCTGCTAACTCTGCGAGATCCATAGATTTATCGATTGAGTATTCACCGATCCTTGTACGTTTCAATCCAACAAGATAGGCCCCACTTTCAAGAGCCTTGCCAATATCTCTTGCCAGAGCCCGTATGTAAGTACCTTTGCTGCACACTATCCTTAAATCGATTTCAGGCATTTCAAATCTTAAGATTTCAATCTCTTTAATTACCAGCATTTTGGGCTTTAGCTCAATCTCTTGTCCTTGCCGGGCAGATTTATAAGCTCTTTTCCCATCTACTTTAATAGCAGAGTAATCCGGCGGCACCTGACTAATGGACCCTACAAAAGATGGAAGGATTTTTACAAGCAACTCCCTGTTAATGTGGGAGGTTAAAAATTGCTCATCTTCTTCAGTTTCCACATCGAAGGAGGGCGTTGTCGCACCTACTTTGAGTGTAGCGATGTACTCTTTTTCGTCTGACTGAATTTCATCAATTTGTTTTGTCAACTTTCCGGAACACAGTACCATTACCCCGGTAGCCTTTGGATCCAGTGTTCCTGCATGACCGAGTTTTAATTTTTTTATCTTCAAAAACCGGCAAAGCATGATCCGAACTTTATTTACCAAATCAAATGAGGTCCAATCAAGAGGTTTATTTAGAACCAGGACTTCGCCCCGAATGAAATCAAATTCTTTTGACTCCTTATATATCATTAAATGAATGGGTAACTTTAAAACTTGTGTTGCAGTAGTGAGAAGAAAATGAAGATCATTTGAAAACAATCATTATTCGTAAGAAATCTATTGTTTTCCTGATTTGGGCTTTTTCATGATGGCATATATCTCAAAAAGGAATCCGAATACGACCACCAGTGGTGCAAGTGTAATCCTTCTGAAACTGAAAATGATTTCCTTGTTAAAAACATTTGGATCTGTGCTTCTACCTCCGGTCATGAGCAAAAATCCCAAAACGATGATTCCTAACCCAATCAGCATAAGTTTTAGATTCTCCTTACTCACTGCGAACCCAGCCGGATCTGTTTGTCCACTATTCTTGACCATTTAACAATGAATTAGTTATTAACCCGCAAAGATAGTTCAATAATAGAGTTGATCAAACTTCATTCGTAAAAATTTATTTACGGCAAAATAGGTGGACAAAGCCGTCATGAAAATACCGAAAAAGAATATTCCGGCAACCAGAAATGCCAACGAGATAGAGTTCTGGAAATCAATTAGATCCTTCAACTCAGATTGGTAAGAAAGGAATATCATTAAAAGGGAAAAACAGGCTATAATGGCACCATATATCCCATGCAAAACACTCTTGGCGACAAATGGAAACCGGATGAATGACCTTGTCGCACCGACAAGTTGCATCGAATTAATGAGATATCTCTTTGAATAGATAGAAAGCCTAATAGTGTTATTAATCAGTGCAACGAATATTGTGAACATAAGAACACTTAGTACCAGAATAATAAGACTGAGCTTTTTAACATTGGAATTCAATTGCTGAACTAAATTTCTTTGGTAATAAACTTCCTGTATTTCAGGGAATTTTAAAAATTGTGCTTCCATAATCGCCATGCTATCCGGATTGGCATGTGAGGCATGAACCCTAACTTCAATGGAGGAGAGCAGAGGATTGTAGCCAAGGAAATCCACAAAATCCTCACCAAGGTCCATTTTTAACTCTTCGGCGGCAGTTTCTTTGTCAACAAAACGTGTCGACTTAATAAATGAAGTCGCCTCAAGTGTTTTTTGAAGTTTGAGGACATCCACTTCTCTGGTATTTTCTTTGAGAATAAGGGTCACTCCTACATTCTCCATGACATAATCCGTAAGTCGTTTTGTATTGATGAGCAATAGTCCCAACAATCCGAAGAGGAAAAGAACGAGTGAAATACTCAGAGTCGTACTGAAATAGGAACTAAAAAGTGATTTTCTCAATTTTATTTTTTCTTTTGCCATTTGGGAAAACGTTTGAAAAGCAACAGTTATAAGATTGACGGGTTATTTTGTAGCTATTGTCCGCATAAAATTCACAAGAGTGATTCTATTTCAAGCTTTTTTTCAAAGTTATATTTTTATAAAGTACAAACCCAATCAATAGAAGTAAAAGAAGTGAAGAAACCAATGAGATCTGCTTACCTAACCTGTATGACAAGGGTTCGAATTTAAAGGTGATATCGTAATTTCCTTCTTGCAATACCAATGCTCTCAAAACATAGTTGGCTTGAAAATAAGGGATATTTTTATCTCCAATATATGCGTTCCATCCTTTGGGATAGTAAATTTCAGAAAAGACCGCAATTTCATTTCCTTTTCCCGAATAGGTGTAGACCAATTTGTTCGGGGAATAACTTGCCAGAGAAATTTTTGAAGAGGGACCAGCAGAGGGTGAAAAGTTGCCCAATAACGGCTGAAACTTTTTATCCACGACAATTGATTTGTTCACATCAATTTTACCTAATGCGGCAATTTCCTGATCTGCATTTTCTGCCAATTGATAATCCTTCACGATCCAGACATTGCCCATGGCTTTTGAATTTTGAATAGGAGCAGCTTCAGGATTATATATCATGTACTTGGTATTGAGCATATTCAAAGCATTCATACCAATGAAAAGTGAATCTACGCCAGCTTCAGATTTCAGTGAGTTCAATTTGGAACCCAGTTGTCTGATTTCTTTTCCAATATGCACATCTATCAACTCCTGATACCTTCTCATTTTTGCTCCATGATATCCACCAATCGATTGGTGGTAATAGGAAGTGCTTGCTTCATTGAATGGATCAACTGAAAGATTCAGTACTCTGTACTCAGATTTGTCTTTTAAAATATCCTTATCTGCCTTGGTCATTGGATATGGATTTCTGGCCTTTTGTTCCTGAACGAAATTGTCGTTGTTGAGGTACCTTTTGTTTACTCCCCACATATCGACCAGGATTAAAGTTCCAATGATTAACAGCGAGTATTTAGATTGGATTTTTTTTGCAAAATGAACCCAGAGAATCAGGGCTACAGCCGAAATGAAAACTAGAGAACGAAACGCATCTGCCCTTAGAAATGATTCGCGATCGGCTACCAGACCTTTTTGGATCCATTCAGGCATCTGTGAGTCTGAGGCAGAAATAAATGATCCGGATATTCCCGGGAGGAGTATAAATACGAAACTAAGGCCGGCTGTGAGTCCGAAACTCCAAAACATTGCTTTTTTCCACTTTGCCGGATCGATCTCTTCTGAAAAAATTTTATGAAGGCCGATTGAGGCCATCAAAGGAATAGTGAAACTGGCAATAACCAGAATCATAGAAACTGTTCTGAATTTATTGTACCCCGGAAAATAATCCAGGAAAAAATCAGTTAGGGGCATAAAATTTCGACCCCATGAAAGCATAATCGAGAAGATAGTGGCAGCGATAATCCAGGTCCTGACTGCTCCTGTGGTTAAAAATAACGCTAAGACAAAGAGAAAAAGCACAATCGCTCCCACGTAAACAGGGCCGGAGGTTCCGGGTTGCATTCCCCAGTACCCGGGAAGCTGTTTGACTATTGAGTTGGCATTTGGGACATTGTTGGCTCGCAACAATTGAGCAGTTTCTGATTCCTGACCAAAATCAATCATCGAGGCTCCACCCTTGAAATTTGGTATCAACAAGGTCATGGTTTCATCGACACCATAGCTCCAACCAGTGGCGTAATCTTTGTCAAGTCCGGATGTTTGGTTCCCTTTGTCAAGGGTCAGTTCTGAGCGGCCCCGGATAGATAACTTCCCATACTCATAGGTAGTCCAGAGTCTTTCAGCATTGGATGCTATGGCAAGTATGGCGATCAAAAAGAGGATACCGCTCCTTTTTAAAAAATCAGCTACATTTTTCTCTTTGTAAGCAAACCAGAGTTCTGCCATACCAAAAATCAAAATGGTAAGCATCGTGTAATAGGTGATCTGAAGGTGGTTGGCATAGATTTGAAGTGCCAGAAATAGGGCGAAAAAGGCACTTCCTATCCAAAGATTTTTTTTCCAGGCATGGTAAAGTGCTCCAATCATTGGAGCCATGTAACCAATTGCAATTGCCTTTGTGTTATGACCTGCTGCAATAATGATAAAATCGTAAGAAGAGAATCCGAAGGCAATGGCTCCAACCAAACAAATCCATGGATTTAGTCCGAAGAGAAGTAGTGCTATGTAAAATCCAATCAAATAGAGAAATACAAAACTGATAGGTCTCCAATCAAACAGAGTAGTGAGCGAGTAAACTGGGGATAACATCGAAAAGGTCGGCAAACCAATTAGGTAAGCAGGCATCCCTCCAAACATAGAATTGGTCCACAAAGCCAGATCCGAATTGGTTTTATTGTATTCAAGGATCTCTTTGGCCATCCCGGTAGCCGTGTTGGTATCGTGCTGGTTAAGTTTATTCCCTTCAAGTTGCGGCGAGAAATAGATGGCCGGAAGAATGAGAAACAATAATATGGCTGTAAAATGCGGAAGGGCTTTTTTGAATAGTACGTTATCCATGGCTACAGTGTTGATATTCGGTCGTAAAAGTACATTTTTTTATACAATGGTTTTTCCTACTTTTGTTGATATTTGAAAATTCTATCCTATTGGGAATCATTGTCAAACAATCGGTTAAAGGGACCATTTTTGTCTATTTGGGTGTTCTCCTGGGTTTTATAACCACGGCCATTCTCTTCCCCCGTATCTATTCCACTACCGAAATTGGATTACTTAAGATCATAGTCGCCTATTCCACCCTGATTGCTCAATTCGGAACCCTTGGGATCAATGGTGCAACCATCAGGCTTTTCCCATTTTTCAAAACTGACGATCAAAAACACCATGGTTTTCTTCCCCTGGCATTAACAGTCGGATTGATAGGTTTCCTGATATCGACAATTATTTTGTTGATAGGCAAGCCTTTACTGGTGGAAATGAGCCTCGAAAAGTCCACCTTACTGGTTGAATACATCAATTATCTGATCGTACTGGTATTCTTCCAATTGTTTTTTTCCATTCTGGATATTTACTATTCCGCCCTGATGAACAGTGTTCACGGGACCTATCTGAGAGAGGTATTCCAAAGGATACTTATTATTATGATGATTGGCCTCTACTATTTTGATCTGCTTTCATTTCATCAGTTTGTATTGGCCTATATCGCCGCGATGGCAATTCCTACTTTTTACATCCTATTTACCTTGATCAGAGAAGGTCATTTTAACTTGCATTTTGACCTAAAATTTTTAGATAAGAATCTTTTGCGTTCGATTGGTGCTGTCTCTTTGTTCAGCATCCTAAACGGTTTTTCTGTGATCATGATACAGAATGTTGATTTGATTATGGTCGATAAGATGCTTGGATTGGAATCGGCCGGAATTTATGCTATCTGCTTCTTTTTTGGCATTGTTGTCAGCCTGCCTGCACGTTCGATATACAAAATTGCCAATGTGGCTGCCGCTGAAGCCTGGAAAAATGAGGACCCAAAGACCTTGCGCGATATTTACGAGAAGAGCTGTCTGACACTTTTTGTGATTGGATCTTATTTATTTCTGGGAGTATGGCTCAACATAGACAACATTATGCACATTATCGGTGTTGAGTTCTTGTCTGGCAAGTGGGTGATATTTTTTATCGGACTAGGCTGCCTGATGGACATGGCAACCGGTGCCAACAGTTCTTTGATGGGTACCTCCAAATACTACAAAGTGCAGTCTTATCTGCTCCTTGTTTTGGTAGTAGTTTTAATCGCTCTTAATTTGTGGCTGATTCCTAAATATGGATTAACCGGTGCGGCTATCAGCAGCGCCTTGTCCCTTGGGTTGTTAAATTTGCTGAGGTATCTGTTTCTTTACTATAAATACAATTTGCAGCCCTACAATTTTCGTTTTATTAAAGTTGTGCTGATAGGCGGAATAGCCTATTTTATTGCCTATACCATTCCGGGAAAATTTCATTTTGTGGTTGATCTTTTGTTGAGGAGTACCGCATTCTCTTTGATGTT
>CAIRSO010000010.1 GCA_903881215.1 uncultured Bacteroidia bacterium | reverse complement strand
GGTCCATGTAGGTTCTGGTAGTCATCAAACCGGATTTGGTTGTTTTATAAAGAAATGGTACCGGACCAACCAGGGTGTAAAACAAGGTGGCGGTGCCATCAAGTTTCCAACCATCTATGCCCAGATCAAAAAGATTCTGCTGACGGGCTCTCCACCATTTCATGGCATCCGGATTCGAGTAATCAATAAAACCGCCCTTCCCTTTCCACCAGCTATTTTTCTCCCCTTTTCCGGCAAGAAACCCTTTCTCAGATGCTTCCTTAAAAAAAGATTCGGAATCCCTTATTCTGGTGTCTTTGCTGGAACTGTTCACCATATTTGTGATCCAGCAAACAACACGATAACCTTTGTTCTGCAACTGCCCGAACCATTGTTTTGGGTGAGGGTATAACAAAGTATCGATCTCAAAATCATTGTATCTAAGACTCCACGGACTATCTATCAGAATGGTTCTCACCGGAATATCATATTTTGCGTATCCGCTTAACAAAGTATCCACCCGCTCCGCAGTATTGGCATCATCCTCCCACAACCAGCATTCCAGTGCCCATGGGGGTGTTAAAGGTGGATTACCATGACGCTGCTCGTTGAAAAACAATCCCCGGGAGGGGTAAGCAAACAAAAAATAATAGATCAACAACAATATTATTGCAACTATCAGCAGGATTTTTTTCCAGCGTGAGGATTTAAGGTAGATAGACATTTTAAAAGTTAGTTTGAAGGGTTTAAAATGTTTGTAAGGTTTAAGATGTTTGAAGGGTTTTAAATGTGGGTGGTTTTGAAGTTCATTAATTCGTTTAATTAGAGTCATCCGTGGTTGGGAGGGGTTCAACTTTTCAAACATTTTAAACATCACAAACCCTTCAAACAGTCTCGGTTATCTCATCATTTTAAGTCCGAAAATAAGTACCCCGGTATTCACAAGTGCATGAACAAGTGCACTATAGAACACATTTTTAGTTCTAATGTATGTATAACCGTATGCCCAACCGGCGATACATGCCAAACCAATGTAGATGATAGATTTAGCATGGTAATGCACCAATCCGAATGTCACACCGGTGATGGCAAGAGCTGTATAAACTCCATGGCCATACTTCCCTGACTTCTCAATGAAATAAGCAGATACGAATAATACAACCGTGACAAAAGCCGGAAACCATTTCATTTTCCCATCAAGGGTATACCCAACGACCAGAGCACCTATGAAAAGTAGAAGAAATCCAATTTGCCAAAAGATCAGCCACGACTTTCCCTGCCCGATTCTTTTGGCTAACAAATTCTGAAGGATTCCACGAAAAAACAGCTCCTCAAAAAGTGCTGTATGTAGAAAGGTTCCTACGATTGTAAAAAGTATTGATTTAAGCACTGCATCAAAAGGATCGCTGTATCCAATGATGGTTATAAAATCCACTGATCTGCCGAAAACAAATACAAAAGCATAAAATGCAATCCAAACAAGTAATGCGGTTTGCAACGACTTCCAATTTATTTCACAAACAAAGCCTACATCTTTCAGTCCCCGAACGATGGCAAACGAGTAAACACCTGAAAGTATAATCATTACATGGGAAATGGAATCAAATCCAGGTCCACTGATCGGCAAGTCGCTGTTTTGTTTGAGGCTGACCAGGGCAGTGGGCAAAAGAGTAAGGATGAAAACAGTAAAATCCAGCCACCCTATTTTTCTTCCCGGTTCATTTTTAAATGCAAAGACTAAAACAGGGAAATAAAAAATATAAATCAATAAACCGGGGTTTCCCTGGAAGATATTCTGTCGATTTATCAAAAGGTAAAGGATGTAAATTAAAAGCATTGCAGTTGGGAAGATCAGTACATGCCAAATTCCCCTTTCAATATACTGCCTGATTGCCAGAATAATAGTCTCCCTTCCCAAAGTAAATTGAACAAAGTAAATCAATACAAAGAAGGGCAAAGCAACCAGCAATTGGCTTGTAGAACATTTTCCAAAGGTGTAGAAAAGGAAAAAAATTGTCAGAACCAGGGTTGCCAATCCCCCTTTTAGCAAAGAACTTGAAAGGGAGCTATCGATTCCCGCTTTTTTTGATTCCATAGTCGTATTAGTTAAGAATTTGCATGGCAGAAGATCAAATCTGCGCTTCGGTAGTTGAATGTTCAAAAATACAAATATCCATGCAATTGGTGAAGAATCGGCAGAAAAACTATTCTCCAGATTAAACGAGAAGAAATATTCCTCTTGCGCGGATGGACCTATCAGCTTTGTGTCAGATAAAAAAAAAATATGGCACAAATCATGAAAAGACAACCAATTAACTTTTAATTTTGCGTTACAACCAACATTCCGACAGAATATGAAAATCGCTTTAAAAATCCTTTTGTTCCTGCTGTTTCTTGTACCTTTTCACAATAGCATGGGACAGGCCACGCATACCTTTGAAATTAAAAATGGTCAATTTTTGTACGACAATCAACCCATACAAATCCATAGTGGAGAGATGCATTTTGCCAGGATACCCAAAGAGTATTGGCAACATCGGCTTAGAATGCTGAAAGCCATGGGATTGAATACCGTAGCCACTTATGTATTCTGGAATTACCATGAAACTGCCCCTGGCATCTGGGATTTCAAAAGTGAAAGCAGAAACATCCGCGAATATATCCGGATGGCTCAGCAGGAGGGCTTGATGGTGATTGTTCGTCCTGGTCCTTACGCTTGTGCAGAATGGGAATTTGGCGGATATCCCTGGTGGCTGCAAAAAGAAAAATCCCTGATAATCAGAAGCTACAATCAGCCGTTCCTCGATTCGTGCAAGGTTTATATTAACCAACTGGTGGATCAAATAAGAGATCTTCAGATAACCAAAGGCGGACCCGTTATTATGGTTCAGGCTGAAAATGAATTTGGATCTTATGTAGCCCAAAGAAAAGATATTCCACTTGCAGATCACAAAAAATACAACAAAGCCATCAAACAATTGTTGCTGGAGGCGGGTGTAGAGGTTCCACTTTTTACGTCTGATGGCAGCTGGCTTTTCGAAGGAGGATCTTTGGATGGAGTTCTTCCTACCGCCAATGGAGAAGACAATGTAGAAAAACTTAAAAAAATTGTCGACCAGTACAATGGGAACAAAGGCCCCTACATGGTGGCTGAATTTTATCCGGGATGGTTAGACCACTGGGCTGAGCCATTCCCCAAAGTATCGACCAAATCGGTAGTCGAACAAACCGAAAAATACCTTTCAAGCGGGGTTTCATTCAACTATTACATGGTGCATGGAGGTACTAATTTTGGCTTTACAACCGGTGCCAATTATGACAAGAACCATGACATACAGCCGGATATGACCAGCTATGATTATGATGCTCCTATCAGCGAAGCTGGCTGGGCTACCGAGAAGTACAATGCCCTAAGAGAAACCATCGGTAAAAATACAAAGGCCAAATTGGCTGAGATCCCAAAACAAATCCCGGTCATAGAAATCCCCGCCATAAAGCTTGACAAAGCAGTTTCTGTTGATGCATTGGTGAGAACCATTTCTCCTGTTAGCGGCGACCAGCCTCTTACGTTTGAAGCGCTGAACCAGGGACATGGTTACGTTCTATATCGTCGCCATTTTGTTCAGCCTATTTCTGGAATGCTGAATATTAAGGGCCTAAGAGACTATGCCATTGTTTATGTCAATGGCGAAAAAATTGGAGAACTCAACAGATATTATAAGAATTACGCCTGTCAGGTAGAAATACCGTTCAATGCCACTCTGGAAATCCTCGTTGAGAACATGGGACGAATCAATTACGGATCTGAAATTATTCATAATCTAAAGGGAATCATTTCGCCTGTATTTATCGATGACAACGAGATTACCGGAAATTGGGAGATGATTCGTTTACCCATGGACAAAGCGCCTGATTTGTCAAAAATGAAAGATGAATTCCTGCCTGGACGGGCAACCCTATATAGTGGGATTTTTGAACTTAAAGAAACAGGTGACACTTTTCTTGATATGCGAAAATGGGGCAAAGGAATTCTATTTGTTAACGGCCATAACCTTGGACGCTATTGGAGCGTTGGTCCGCAGCAAACACTCTACCTACCTGGCTGCTGGCTGAAGAAAGGTAAAAACCAGGCAGTGATCTTTGAGCAGAAATTGACTGAAAGAATGAATAGTTTAAGTACTGTTAAGATACCGATTTTGGAGGAATTGAAATTACAGTAAACACCATGTTTTCACCAAAATACTCTTAATCTTTAGTAATATGGAAAAGAAGCAATGGTACGAATCGTTGTTCGAAAATTACGGACAGAAGTATGATAATGAGATTTTCACCCAGGGAACCATCGGCGAATGCGATTTTATTGAACTTGAACTCGGTTCAGATAAGTCGTTAAAGATCCTGGACGTTGGATGCGGAACCGGACGGCATTCTATAGAGCTCACCCAAAGGGGATACACCGTTACCGGGATTGATTTGTCAGAATCTCAACTTTCCAGAGCAAAGGAAAAGGCAGCAAGCAACAATCTACAAATTAATTTCATCAGGCAAGATGCAAGAGCATTGCCTTTTATCAACGAATTTGATTTTGCCATCATGCTTTGTGAGGGTGGATTTCCTTTGATGGAAACTGATGAAATGAATTTTGAGATTCTCAAAAGTGTCACAAGATCACTGAAGTCTCATGGAAAATTCATTTTCACTACCCTGAATGGATTGTTTCCACTGTATCATTCTGTACAAGAATTCTGTTCTGATATTTCCGTAGAAGGGAACGCAACCTATCGGAGCAACACCTTTGACTTAATGACCTTTCGCGATCACAATATCACTGAATTTGAAGATGATCTGGGAAACAAAAAGACGCTTGACTGCAATGAGAGGTACTATGTTCCGAGTGAAATTACATGGATGTTACAATCACTTGGTTTCAAAAAGATAGACATCTTAGGAGCTAAGTTAGGCGCCTTCTCAAGGAATGACAAATTAACCACCGAGGATTTTGAAATGCTTGTGATTGCGGAAAAGTGAGGGTTGTCAGGGAGTTCATAAAATCAGAAGGTTCCAAGCAATTTAGTTTTATCAGGATAAAACCAGCCAGTAGGAGGATCGAATTTGCTATCTTCTTAATCCACTCTCGTTACAATTTGAATTAGTTTTATTCTGGCTGAACCATCCCATTTAACTGTTTAACAACATTCTTTGACTGCTAATAAACACAATTTTCGAATTTTATTTGGCATCTTGAATAATATTATTGTTATTTAGGCAACTATTAACTAAACATTATGCGAAATGTCAAAACTAGTTTTGCCAACATTACAGATTGGAGACCTGAGCATTTGCCCTCCTATCATACAGGGAGGCATGGGTGTCAGGGTTTCGGGTGCGAATCTGGCTTCAGCAGTAGCGAATGAAGGTTGTGCCGGAGTGATTGCCAGTGTCGGACTAGGAGGGTATGAAAATGCTTCTGCCTCAAAATTTGTAGAGATCAACAACGATGGGTTGAGAACTTCTATCAGACAGGCACGTCTACAATCCGGAGGAATTCTGGGGGTGAATGTAATGGTTGTTTTGTCAAACTATGAAGAATTCGTAAAAGTTTGCGTCGAAGAATCTGTGGATCTGATTATCTGCGGGTCCGGCCTTCCCTTAGATCTTCCTAAACTGACAGAAGGATCCAATATCAAGTTAATACCCATAGTTTCCTCTGCAAGGGCATTTAATATTATTTATAGAAAGTGGAAACAGAACTACAACAAAATTCCTGATGCAGTAATACTTGAAGGTCCGCTGGCAGGGGGTCATCTTGGATTCTCATATGATGATATCCTTCATGAAAAAACGAAGACTCTGGAAGAATTAGTGGCAGAATTGGTCGAATTCATAGCTACGCTGGATGAGAATATTCCTGTGATTGCGGCTGGTGGCATTTGGGATGGAGCTGATATCGCGAGGTTCTTAAAAATTGGTGCAGCGGGCGTTCAAATGGCCACAAGATTTGTATGCACAGACGAGTGCGACGTGCACGAAGATTTTAAACAAGCTTATATCAATGCAAAGAAGGAAGATATAGGCATTATTAACAGTCCGGTTGGATTGCCTGGAAGAGTCATTCGCAATGAATTTACACACCGGGTTTTAAAAGGTGAAACCATACCCTTCAAATGCCCTCATCACTGTCTGAGATCTTGTAATCCCCGAACTGCTCCCTATTGTATCGCAAAAGTATTAACAGATGCATCAAAAGGTAAGTTAATCAATTCCTTTGTATTTGCAGGAGCCAATGCCTATCGGTGCACGGAAATTGTTTCTGTAAAAACCCTGGTTGATGGGTTGAAAAGGGAGCTATTAGAAAATTTGTGAGAGAGTAAACCAGAAATTAGTGAGCCTGAATTTTTACAACAAATTCCAGAATCTCGGATCGCAGTCTGTTTAACTTGCGAAATGCGTTTCCAAAAAATGATTTAAGTCTGATAACCTGAATCAGATTGTAGTCAAATTCCAAAAGGTTAAAGGCAACTTTACCTGCAAATGGCATTACAACCAGCAAACCGAGTGCAAGCAAGGGGAAACCGGTTAGAATTCCAGTCAAAACACTTTCCAGAATATAAAACAAAGGGAAAAGCACTAAGCCGGAAACGAAGATGAAGGTACTCAGGAAGGCAGGATCTTTGACTTTCCTGGTAAGGACAACTCTTGGAAAATAATAGGGGGCAAAATTATAGAGGACGCCAAATGCCAAAACCGGAATAGTTAATATCGCAAAGGCCAGGTGCAGTAATATTTTGAAAAATGAAGTATGATTGGCACTAACTAGATGTTCATTTCTAAAACCGGCACTTTTTAGTCCTTTCACAAATGTGATTGTCATTTTTCTTAGTTGATCAAAGCTTTCATTTTGATCAACTTCCATTTTTTCAATTTTGGAAATTAGTTTTTGATCTGCCCAAAATTGCTGAAGTATTGGGTTTTTGCTGAAGAAATTATAATGAGAAAACTCTTCCCCCGCAACCATCCGAATATCTTCATAATCCTGGTAAAACTCTTTGCTGTTGATTTGTAAGGTAAGTGGTTCGAGCTTTTCATGAATCTCATCACGAAGCGAAATCATGGCATTCTGCGGGTTGTCTGCGAAGCGATTCTTGTATTGTCCAATCCCAATTGGTGAGCCATATTGAACGACCAGGGTTCGGTTAAAATTCCAGTAATGATCGTAATAGATTCCAACCGGTACAATTTGAAGTCCAAGCTGAAAATTATTTTTAGCCTCCGCTTCCAGCGCAATTCGGGGAATGGCCTTTTTATGCTGAAGCATCTGTCTCTTTCCAGAATGAGCTGCTTCGGGGAATAATGCCACAGAATCCTTATTCTCAAGTACCTCAGTAACCTGATTAAATATCAGTTCGTTGTTGTTGAGATTCTCCTTTCCATCCCTGATTCGATAAATTGGAACCATCTTCATAAATTCCAAGGCAGGCCTGGCTAACTTGCTTTTAAAGATATCCGCCCGAGCCAACCACAATATTTGCAATGGATTTGTACAAGACAAAGCAAGGGGATCCATCAAGGCATTTTGGTGGTTGGCTGCAAAAATGATTGGCACATCGCTAGGAATCAGTTCACGACCAACCACTACAATTCTTTTATGAGTCAGCCAAAAGGCAAAACGCACATAAGTCCTTAAAGCTTCGTATCCAAATGATTTATTTTCCATTTCAGATTTTCACAGGCCTTCTGGACCAATACCACGCTATCATCAAACCACTAATGATGTGCCATACTCCCCACCAGGCGGCAATGACTGCCATTCCCCCCAATTCCATCTCCGGAGGAAATATTTTAGGATTGAACATCAATGCCAGTGCCAGACCCGAATTTTGTATGCCTGTTTCAATGGCAATGGTTCGCCGGTCTTTTTGCGGACACTTAAACAAGGAGCTGAATGCGTATCCAATACCTAGTGCCAATGCATTTTGCAAAAGCACAAACAAGAAAACCAGGTGAATATAAGACTTGAACTGTGAGAAATTTGCGGCAAGCAAGCTTATCACCATGACTACAAAAAACACCAAGGATCCTTTGTTGATTGGCTTGTTGATCTTTTGGGTAATTGCCGGGAATCTTTTAGCGATAAAAAGTCCTGAAATAACAGGTATACCCAACAAAATAAAGACTGTTTGAAACATCTGGAAATTGTCTATTTCAAGCGTTCTTACAAGACCTGCAGCACTGTGTGCATTGTAAAAATGAATGTATAAATTACCCCAGAATGCAAAATTAAATGGAGTAAAGAAAATAGCGGCAGAGGTCGACATAGCAGTAAGACTTACGGATAGGGCCACATTCCCTTTTGCCATGGAACTGATAAAATTTGAAATATTACCACCAGGGCAAGCTGCCACCAAGATCATTCCCAAGGCAACTGTGGGTGTAGGATTAAGTATAATTACCATCAGAAATGTGAAGGCAGGCAATAGAAAAGTTTGGCTTATAAAACCAACGATGGCTGATTTTGGTTTCTTTATCAGGTCAGTAAAGTGTTCGACTCTGATATCAAGTGCCACACCGAACATGACAAAAGCTAAGGCAATATTCAAAAAAAGCAGACCCGCTGGAGAAAAGTTAAGCCTCACATGGTCAAGAATTTCGAGAGAGTTGTTCATTGGTTAATGTGCTAATATGCTAATGTGCTAATGTGCTAATGTGCTAATGTGATAATATGCTAATATGAAAATATGCTAATATGAATATATGCTAATATGAAAATGTGAAAATGAATAGAACACCGTGGATCAATATTTTTAAGATAATTTTAGACCGTCAGCGTCCAGCCTTTGCGGTAATTGGTTTTAACCAACTCGGCAGCAAATTGTTTGGCATTCAATTCCAATGTTTTAGGCTCGGAACCTGGAATACCGGTTGAAACCTTAATTTTGTCATTATCAGACAAGTTTGTAAAGTTCATATTTTCACCATCCCATTTCAATTTCTTTTGCAATCCTTGCATCCGTACAGCTAGATTACCCATAACCACCATTTCATTGAGAGGGCAGGCATATTCAAAATTTGATGCAGGTAAGACTCTGGTTTCGGGCGATTCTTTACAAGCACGAACCCAGTCCATCTCGTGATGGACTTCAATTCTTCGAACTGTTTTGGGAGGCTTAACAAGTTTAGCAAATTTCTCCTCCGGCAGAAGTTTATAACCACTTCCATAGTTACCACAAACCAGTTTCCCTTTTGAACCATGAAAGATCACTCCGTTTTTTCCCTGCCCCAGTTCAATGCCATCCGGCAGACTATCAGGACGTGCAGGAAGAAGTCCACCGTCATACCACACAACATCTAAAGCAGGCATTTTCAGTTTACCAATATCTGCCCTTGAAGGAAAATTATACCTGATCAGGGAGGAATTTGGCGCACTTTCGTTGTTGAAGGTTGATGAAGAAGCCTCGACTGTATC
This sequence comes from uncultured Bacteroidia bacterium, assembly GCA_903881215.1. GTDB lineage: Bacteria > Bacteroidota > Bacteroidia > Bacteroidales > Prolixibacteraceae > CAINVV01. Next base: position 3,736 of record CAIRSO010000010.1, on the reverse strand, counting down.
CGGATGACCCAATTTTAAGGCTGCAAAAACAATGTCCAATACATGACAAGCCATATCGCCAAGAGCACCTGTACCAAAATCCCACCAACCCCTCCAGTTCCATGGATGATAGGCTGAATGGTAGGGACGCATAGCCGCCGGACCAATAAAAAGATCCCAGTTGATTCCTTCAGGCAGCCACATTCCTTGTGGTGGGCGTGTCAGTCCCTGGGGCCAGATCGGACGATCGGTCCAGGCTTCCACCTTATCCACAGTGCCAATGGCACCACTCCATATCAATTCACAAACTTCGGCAACTGAATCACTACTGTGTCCTTCATTCCCCATTTGAGTAACCACTTTGTATTTTCTTGAAGCCTCGAGGAGCATTCTTGATTCATAAACAGTATGTGTCAGGGGCTTTTGAACGTAAACATGTTTTCCAAGCTGCATCGCAGCAAGTGCGCAAACGGCATGTGTATGGTCTGGAGTAGCAATCATCACTGCGTCAATGTCCTTGTGCATTTCACTGAGCATGACGCGAAAATCCATGTATTTTTTGGCTGAAGGATATTGATTAAAGGTTTTTGCAGCATAGTTCCAGTCAATGTCGCACAAGGCAACAATATTTTCCGAACTCATATTTTTCAGGTTTACCTGACCCTTTCCACCCACTCCAATACCTGCAATATTGAGTTTGTCGGTGGGTGCCTTGTGTCCTAATCCGCTAACTACCTGACTGGGAAGGATGGTAAAACCGGCTGCGGTTACCGCAGTGGCACCAACAAATTCCCTACGTGTTAAATTTTTGGGAGTTTCCATGTTAATGAAGTTAATTAGTCGTTGGTCGATGGTCCTGAGAACAGGATCAATTATTAGGTGAAAATAAAAAAAAAATGATTACGGAAGAATATCGGCCACAACAAATGTGCTTCCGCCAACAAAGATCAAATCATCCGCATCTGCGTACATTTTGGCCTCCTGCAAAGCTGCTGGAACATCTTCAAAGGAAGCACCATTCAATCCAAAGAAAGCAGCCATTTGCATCAGTTGATGTTCTGCCAGTGCTCTGGGTATAGAGGCTTTGGTAAAATAGTAAACAGCTTCTTTTGGTAAAAGTGCCAAAACACCTGCAATATCCTTGTCGCTGACCATGCCAATAATAAAATGCAATTTTTTGAAAGGAAGCTGACGCAATTGTGAAACTACTTCTCTGATGCCTGCTTCGTTATGAGCTGTGTCGCAAATAATCAGGGGATTGGCACCAATTGTTTGCCAACGGCCTGACAATCCGGTTAATCCGCAAACATTTTCCAAGCCACTCCGTATATTTGCTTCTGAGATATTCCACCCTTTCTTAATTAATTCCTGAATGGCACACAAAAGGGTGCAGACATTTTTGGACTGGTACTTACCAAGAAGGTCAAGGCGAAGATTTTCGAACAATACACCCTCGCTATTCTTAACATTGAAAAGTTGCTTCTGGTCGAGAGAAACCATTGAATAATCGGCTCTAAGAATCTGGTCGGAAAATTGGATATCTGAATGATTTTCTTTGGCTTTTCCCTCAAAAATCATGGTAGTTTGGGGATGTGTTTCTCCAATTACAACAGGCGTAAATGGTTTAATTATCCCAGCCTTCTCAAGGGCAATCCGCCCTAAAGAATCACCAAGCAAAACGGTATGATCCAAACTGATGTTCGTGATAACAGATAACAAAGGATTGATAATATTCGTAGAATCAAGCCTGCCTCCCAACCCAACTTCAATGACTGCGATATCAACATTTTGAGAAGCAAAATAGTCGAAAGCCATCAATACTGTCAGTTCAAAGAATGAAGGCTCCAGCCCATTGCTTTTATTCATTTCCAGGAATCGCATCACAAAATCGGTCACATAATATTTGGAAATCATCTCTCCATTGACTCTTATTCTTTCCCTGAAATCTTTGAGATGCGGAGAAGTATATAAGCCAGTTTTGTATCCAGCTTCATGTAAAATGGCAGCCATCATATGCGAGACAGAACCTTTACCGTTTGTTCCGGCTACATGAATGGATGGAAATTTTCTGTGCGGATGTCCAAAAAGGATATCTAAAGCGAGAGTATTGTCGAGACTCGCCTTGTAAGCGGCTGGACCCTTTCGCTGGTAATAGGGCAAATGTTCGTACAAATACTCCAGCACTTCTTTGTATTCCATTCAATAAACTTTACTAACAATATGTAGATACAAAGATGTAAAAAACCTTTTGCCCAAACTATCACTACTTTGTTTTAATATTATCTTTAAGCGCCACCATAGAGGTGGGTTACCCGGGCTTTGCAGATATCAAATGAACATGGATTTTAATCCGTTTCCTGACAGAGGAAAGCCTGACATTGTCATAGTTAACAAGACCATCAACATGAAGAGGCCAAAAACTTTTATTCTTGACACCAATGTTATTCTGCACGACAGCGAGTGTATTTACAACTTTGAAGACAACGATGTAGTTATCCCTATTACGGTTCTTGAGGAGTTGGATAAATTTAAACGGGGCGATGATCAGATAAATTTTCAAGCAAGGCAGTTTGTCAGGATTCTGGATGAGCTGGTAGGGAAATCCCCCATTGACAAAGGGATTCAGCTGGGACAAGGTAAAGGAAAACTTTACATTGAGTTGGGAAAACCTTATTCTGATCAGCTCAAGGCATCTTTCCGCGAGGATATACCGGATCACCGGATTTTAGCCATTGCAGAATTTTTGCGTGACAAACATACCACCCGAAAGGTTATCCTGGTAAGCAAGGATGTCAATTTGAGAATCAAAGCCAAATCACTTCACGTTGAAGCAGAGGATTATAAGAATGATAAGGTCGAAGATATCGAGGTGCTTTATCAGGGAATACGAGAGATCAAGGATTTTGATGAACAATCTATTGCAAAACTTTACGAAAATAATTTTCTCTCAGTCGAAGAATCTGGCATTGAAAAGAAACCATTCCCCAATGAATTTTTCATCCTTAAGAGTTCACATGCCAGTGTTTTGGCACACTACAATGTTTTCCGAACCAGATTGGAAAGGGTGGACAAGAAAATTGCCTTTGGCATTCGTCCAAGAAATGCCGAACAAACTTTTTCATTGCAGGCTCTGATGGATCCTGAGATAAAACTGGTGAGTCTGACAGGCAAAGCCGGAACCGGAAAAACGCTTCTTGCCCTTGCCGCGGCCATCGCCCAACACAACATTTATGATCAGATCATGCTGGCACGACCAATCGTTGCCTTGAGTAACCGCGATATTGGCTTCCTTCCCGGAGATGCTGAAGAGAAAGTATCTCCTTATATGCAGCCATTATTTGATAACCTTGCCGTTATCAAACGATGCTTCGACACCCATACGCATGAACATCATGTCATTGAAGATCTACAGAAAGATGACAGACTGGTTATTTGTCCGCTTGCCTTTATCCGTGGACGAAGTCTGTCCAATTGTTACTTTATCATCGATGAAGCTCAAAACCTCACTCCTCATGAAGTTAAGACCATCATCACAAGAGCCGGTGAAGGAACAAAAATGGTATTTACCGGTGACATCCAGCAGATTGATTCTCCTTATCTGGATATGCAGTCCAATGGGTTGGCCTACCTGACCGATAGAATGAAAGGACAGGATATTTTCGCCCATATCAATTTACTGAAAGGGGAAAGAAGTTATTTAGCTGAGTTGGCAAGCGATCTGTTATGAAAGTCGCGTTTGGCACACTTGGCTGTAAGC
>CAIRSO010000009.1 GCA_903881215.1 uncultured Bacteroidia bacterium | reverse complement strand
TCAAGATAAAAGCCATCCTCTCGAAAAAACCAATTGTAGATATCCCCATAGACGAAATTCCTGCAGATCTTCTTGAATGGAAGCAGACTCTTAGCTATACGGTAAATATCATCCATATTGGTAAGTATATTGAATCTAGCAGTAAAGAAATTCTGTATTCATTCCCCGATGAATCGGTGGTCGAGGAATCTCCAGAAGAAGAACAGGATCAATCGGTTGCTCAACCTAGAATGTCTGGCAGTAAACTATTCTCAAAAGTGATCGAAACAGGACTGTTAAAAGTGGGTCAACAACTGTCACTTCGATATGGAATGCAGGGATCACCAAAACAAGTATTCCATTGCATAGTCAGGGAAAATGGTTTTGAAATGGATGGAAATGTTTTTTCCCCAAGCACTGCTGCAGTTGTGTGTATTCAAAAAGCAGGTAGCAGTAGGGCAACAGCGAATGGGTGGATGATGTGGGAATATGAGAGTGGAAAATTGATAAACGAACTCGCTAATAATATTTTATCGAAGCAATCGCAAGCATAATTATGCTTTCAATATTTTTATGAAACGAGTGATATTGTTCAGTGGCTAATACAAAATATAATCAAAGGAAATCTAGAGATGGAAGAAAAGGAATATGACGTAGCGATATCGTTCCTTTATCAAGATGAACACTTTGCATTGGACTTACAGCAAAAGCTAAGTCAATTTTTAAGTGTTTTTGTTTATTCAAAAAAACAAGAAAATATTGCTGGCTCCGACGGATTAGAAACTTTTCGTGATGTGTTTTATGCAAAGTCAAAGCTAATTGTTGTTCTTTATAGAAATGGCTGGGGTGAGACAAAATGGACACGAGTAGAAGAAGGTGGTATTAAAGATAGATTGTTCAACGAGGGTTGGAAATCCCTGTTTTTCGTGTCAATGGAGAAATCTTCAATATTTCCAAAATGGTTGCCAGAGACTCACATAAGGTATAATTTTGATGAATATGGCATCGATCAATGTGTTGGTGCAATCAAATTCCGAATACAAGAATTGGGAATATCCCTTCATTCAGAAACAATTGAAGAAACAGCTGCGAGAATTAATCGCGAGGTTCACTTTTTAGAGAAAAGAAAAAAATATCTCGAGTCTCCAAATGCTGTTGGGGATTCCAAGCAAGAAGTAGATCAACTGTTTGATAATTTTATGGACTTAGCAACAAAAATATCTAATCCTGAATCAAGTATAAATATTACTTCAAAGCTGCAATACAACACTCTTTCAATAAAAAGCTCAGGTTTTTCTTTAGAGATAACATGGAATAATGCGGCTTCTAATATGTTGGTAAATGCGGGATTGGCAATAAGGATATGGGAGATAAATAGGGGCGCGATTTATAGACCTCAAATAAACAGAAACCAAAAAATTATCATTGAGCGTGAATATGATTTTGATATTGACTTGTCAGAAGGATTCTGTTGGCACGAAAGGTTTGGAAATAAAAAAATAATATATTCAACACACTTGTCAGAATATTGGATGAGAGAATTGTTAAACCATATCAATA
>CAIRSO010000008.1 GCA_903881215.1 uncultured Bacteroidia bacterium | reverse complement strand
TCGTCAAGGTGCTTGAAATTAATGGCCGTTTTTGGCAAAGCGTTCCCGGGTCATATTATGCCGGTGTTAATTTTCCATACCTTGCAACCCTTGTCGGATTAAATCGTGAGTTACCGCCTTTGAACTTTCAACCTATTCATTATGTCAATCCTAAGACAGCTTTAAAAATATTTACTCAAAAATACATCTTTAGAAAGGGTGAAATTCAGGAGTTCGGTGGATCAAAACTGGAAATGCATCTTAAAGATCCCTTGCCATTAATTATGACCAGATTGATACAGTTGTACAAAAAAATTGGTCACCTCTTCGCATTCCGTTCGTCTATCGTCCATCCTCATCCTTTGGCCTGAATGAGCCCTTCTTAAACTACTTAGCAGATAGGGCCACTTCAGTAGGAGGACATCCGGTTTTAATCATTTTCTTACTTATTCACTATATTTGATCCGATTGTTTTAAGTCAACAGCAATATTTAAATTTTGAAAATTTCACCAAAAATCGCAAGCCTTGAAAAGGAGAAATAGTTATTGGATAAATGCATTGATAATTTTGGGTGTATTTATATTTGATATAACTGGATGTACTCGTCGGCTGGATCCTCCTGTAATACCAACATTGACCACAACGATTGTCGGGACCATCACTTCGTCAACGGCCACCAGTGGTGGAAACATAACTGCGGATGGTGGTGCGTCAATTACATTTCGCGGGGTATGTTGGAGCACAAGTCATAACCCAACGACCGCCGATAGTAAAACATCTGAAGCTATAGGCACAGGAGTTTTCACGAGTAACATACTGGGTTTAAAAGCAAATTCAACTTATTACTTAAGAGCCTTTGCAACCAATAGTGCCGGAACTGCATATGGCAATGAAGTCTCTTTTAAAACAACGGATCTAACCATTACTGAAATTACTGATATAGAAGGCAATGTTTATGGAACTGTAAAAATTGATAACCAGATTTGGATAGCGCAAAGTCTGAAGACCAGCAAATTCAATGATGGAACGACAATTCCACATGTAAAGGACAATAGTACCTGGGCAAAATTGACTACTCCGGCTTATTGTTGGTACGATAATGACGATGATGACCAAAAAATATATGGTGCTTTGTACAACTGGTACGCGGCGAGTTCCAGTAATATTTGCCCGACTGGATGGCATGTGCCTAGTGATCAGGATTGGACTGCTTTAGCAACTTCTCTGGGTGGTGAGGCTATTGCAGGTGGTAAAATGAAGGAAACAGGCTTTTTGCATTGGTTATCTCCGAATACCGGAGCGACAAACTCAAGTGGTTTTACCGGACTAGGAGGAGGTAACCGAAATATCAATGGTGTGTTTTTCAATAAAGCTATCACTGGTGACTATTGGAGCACCACAGAATACAACACTACTGAGGCCTGGGACCGATTCCTGTACGCCAGAGATCAACTCTTAAGCAGAGAACACTACGCAAAAACTATTGGCTTTTTTATCAGGTGTGTAAAGAATTAAATTGATTATAAGTTTTCTGTTTTATTATAATCATTCTAAATCCCATTATTCATTGTGTTACTCCGTTTTCTTGGAATTCTATACTATATAATTCTAATATAGTCATTTAGCTATACTTATTTAGACCTAATAATTCTCAAGTTAAGATTTAGTCTAATTACACATTGTTATATAGACACATCAACCTATTCAGATACAGCTATTTTTACATCGATAAGGACTACCCCTTATACCTGGTTTGCTGGAATTTGCTTGCAAGGTAGAAAGTCCTTATCAATAGAAAGCCTACATATTCATTGATGATTCTTCCGGATCTGTTTTGTGTCTTGATGCCACAACCCACTGAATTCTGGTCCGTGATTTAATTAGCTAAACGAGAATTAAAAATTTAAGCGACATGAAATCACAAAAACTCCCCTTTCTTTTCCTGCTGATGACCTCTTTGGTACAACTTGCATTTAGCAAGAGCGTTGTCGTTCCGGCAAGTATCTTTTACCTTGATGGCAAAGGTTCCCCCTACAACCAATTGGCAGGTGGAGACTCCCTCATTTTTGAGGCCGGTAACCGCAATTACCTTTGTATAAAAAACTTCAAGGGCAACGCTACAAATCCGATAGTAATGATTAATAAAGGAGGTGATGTAATTATCGACACGGATCATTATTATGGTATTTCCGTACAGAATTGTCGTTACATCAAGCTAACCGGAACCGGAGACAAAAGTATGATGTACGGTTTTAAGATTAAAAGAGTGGCTAATGGCGCCGGTATAAGTTTTTGTCATTCAAGTTCTGATTTTGAGGTAGATCACATTTCAATAGAGAATACCATGATTGGTGGTTTATATGCCAAAACCGATCCGGATGGTACTCCGGCCACTGACAGGGCGAATTTTACACAGTACAATACCATAATCCACGACAATTATGTTGCTCACACAGCTGATGAAGGGATGTACATTGGCAGTACCAAGTATGATGGTCAGACTGTAATTGTAAATGGTGTAGCCACTTTACTTTATCCTTCCATTCTGGATGGAGTTAAAGTATACAACAATATCGTTGAATATGCCGGCTGGGATGGTATCCAGGTAAGCTCAGCCTCCAAAAACTGCCAGATTTACAACAATACCATTCGGTTTGACAGTCAGGCGGGTCACGATTCGCAGATGTCGGGCATTATTCTTGGAGGAGGCACCAGGGCAGATTGCTTCAATAATTATATTGCCGATGGGAAAGGGGTTGGTATAGAAGTCCACGGATTGGGCGGTACAAGGGTATTTAACAATATTATCGTGAATCCCGGATTAAACTATTATCCCGGTGATGCAACATGGCCCAAACATGGCATGTATATTTCAGATAATTCAGTTCAGCAGGATTCTTCCTTCTATATCTTTAACAATACGATTATTAATCCAAAATCAGATGGAATTAGATTTGCAAGTGCAAAGAGTAAAAACAATCTCATTTCCTCCAATGTCATAATTAATCCGGGAAATTATACCTTATATGAAACGGATAATACAAGTTGGATTGGAAATGATGCCTATGTAATGGCTCCAAATGGGTTTGGGAATATAACTCTCAGCAACAACTATTTCAAAAGAGACGCCTTATTGGCCGGATTTGCTTCAGCAAATTTGCACGATGCAGCAGATTTTGTTTTGACCTCAGGTTCACCGTTGATCGATGCGGCTGACACCAATCCAAAAGTATCCGCTACCTTCGATTTTCTCAAAAATCCCCGACCTTATGGTCTTAAGTCAGATATTGGTGCCTACGAATTCCGAGGTGGATCCATAGTATATTCTGGAGGAACAATAGCCGCCAATCAAAGTATTTGTCCGGGTAAACCGACCGCTCCATTGACCAGTTTGATTGCTCCCGGTGGTTTCACCGGGACCCCAGAATACAAATGGCAATTCTCCGTAACGAGTGAAATATCAGGATTCACAGACATTCCATCTACCAATTTGAATGCCTATGTGCCAGGAACTTTAACTGCCACAACCTGGTTCAAGAGGCTTGCCAAGATTCCAGGTATGGCAGACTGGACAAATGCGATTGCATCAAATGTTGTGAAAGTTACTGTCAATGCTCTTCCGGCAGCAGTGGCCGGAATAGACCGTTCAATCATTCTTTACTCAAGTACGCAGATTGGTGCTGCAGCAGTTACCGGAAGCACTTACAGCTGGACATCATCTCCTGCTGGGTTTTCTTCTACTTTGGCCAATCCAACAGTAACTCCCCTTGTCAATACTGTATACACTTTAACTGAAACCAACACCATAAACGGTTGTCCTAATTCGCGCAATGTCAGCGTCACACTGGGCATACTACCTGATGCTCAGTCTGGTAACAACCGGACTATTTGTCAGAATTCAAGTACTCAGATAGGTGCAGCAGCAGTTTCCGGAAGGACATATAGCTGGGAATCATCCCCCGCTGGCTTTACCTCGACTTTGGCTAATCCGACAGTTACCCCTGCGGTAACAACGACTTATACTCTCACGGAAACAATTTCTTCAACTGGTGCCTCCAATTCCAACAGTGTTGTTGTCAATGTGAATCCGTTGCCAGCAGCTAACGCGGGTTCCAACAGGAGTATCTGCCCAAGTGGTGGTACCCAGATCGGGGCATCCCAAATCCCGGGAAATGTTTATGCCTGGACATCCTCTCCGGCTGGATTTACTTCTACATCATCGTATCCGGTAGCATATCCCAAGGCAACAACTACTTATACATTGACAGAATCAAATCCGGCGACCGGATGCAGTAATTCAAACCAAGTTGTTGTGAATGTTAATCCTTTGCCGGTTGCGGGCGTTGGAAATGACCGCGCCATATGCTCAGGAACTTCAACCCAAATTGGTGTAGCACCAGTATCAGGAAGTACCTACATATGGAGCTCCACGCCAGCCGGATTTACTTCAACACTAGCCAATCCGACTGTAGCACCCTTGGTCAATACCATCTACAACCTGGTCGAGACAGTGACCGCAACCGGATGCTTGTGGTCGCACAATATTGCTATTTCCGTTAATCCGTCAGCCAGTCAACCGGGAAATTTCACACAATCCTCTTCCACTGCAAAAGCTGGTCAGCAAAATGTTGTTTATACAGTTCCATTTGTTTCAGGAGTCACTTATACCTGGACGTATTCAGGAAGTGGCGTAACCATAAATGGAGGCACCAATTCAGTGCGTTTGAATTTTTCCAGAAGGGCAACTCCAGGGACCCTAAAAGTCACAGCGACAACTGGTTGCGGTACCAGTATCCCCAGATCCATAAACATTAGTTTGTTGAAGGATGGAGAACTTTCAGAAAGCTCGGTTCCTGTAAATATGGAAATTCCTGAATTACAGAATATGCTGACGGTCTATCCAAATCCTACTTCAGGGACAGCTACTTTCGATTTCCAGATTAATGAGGATGCCAAAGTAACACTTGATATCTTCTCTGCAACAGGTCAACTTCTTGCCAGAATATTTGATGAAAACATCGAAGCAGGAAGTACACATATGGTCCATTTTAATCAGTCTCTTTCTTCTGGTATCTACCCCTGTATCATGAAGTGGAAAGGACAAAGGATGTTAATAAAAATGATTGTAAGCAAATAGATTTTCAGCGGACTCTTACCTGATATTTTGAGGATTTTATCCTTGATCATTTCAGGTACGTAACTCTTTCTTTTCAGGTTATTAAATCTTATTACAGCCAAAAGCATGATATTGACGGATGACCGGGATAAACAACACTGCAGGTTTCATTATTGAGGCCAACAAAAGTACTGTAATTGAGATTTTTGGATATTAGTTCGTTTCCCTCAGACCCATATACACTGATGGATTTCAGATCGTCTGTCAGGCCAATACCACTGTATTTCAAAAATGCCTCCTTCAGGGTCCATACCTCCAGAAACCGCTTATTTAATTCATTACCAGTTTGGCAATAATCAGATTCTGCAGCGGAAAACGCATAATCCATAAGGGAAGGTATTTCCTCTTCGCCGGAAAGATTCTCAAGATCTACGCCTATTTTTCCGATCCTATTAAAACCAAGCAGGTAGGAACTATTTGTGTGACTGATATTGAAAAATAGATTTGAATTCTGAAGATAAGGCTTTCCAAATCCGTTTTTGTAAAACACTATATTTTGAGGATCTATTTCCAGAAATTCACCCAAAATTAATCGGAGTGTTAGGTGACAGGAAATCCACGTGTTCTTTTGATCCTGATGCTTTAATCTGCCTACGAAATTCAATTCTTCCGGAGTAAGTATCCGGGATATTGATTCCAGATCTTCAGGCTTTGACGTACCATATACAATCAGTATATCCTGGCAGGATGAAATCTTTGGTAAGTTCAATGTCTTTTCCCAATACATATTGTCTACCTAATTTTCAAAGTCATTAAAGTTTAATGAATTTACCAGAGTAAAAGTTCTTCACAGAATGGATCGAATAGAGATAGACTCCGGTCGCTAGGTCCGATACATTAATCTCATAAAACAAAAGTCCGTTTTCTATCCTTGATTGCCCTAATTGCTTTAAATTTACTCCTTTCAAATCGTAAATCGCTAAAGTCTGGTCATCAGCAGATACCCATGGTATGCTTACTTTCAAGAAATCAGTAACCGGATTCTGGTAAATCCAGTTTTGATTTTTTTGCGGCTCGGACTTGCCAGGAAGTGAAGAGTTCGTACTGCCATACTCAAAGGCTCCAAGATCTGATTTAAGTCCGTAAGGTCTGGTATGATAAAAGAAGTCGAATGAAACAAATGTTTTAACGTAATAATCAGCAGCATCAATCAGCGGTGAACCGCCAACCAAAGAAAAATCAGCAGGTACAAGCATGGCCTTATTCAGAAAGCCAGCCGAATTTGCATCCCTTGCCAGGTAATTATTGGTGACGGTTGTGGCCCTTGGCTGATTTGGAAACATGATATAAGAATCTTTCCCTGTAAAACGGGTATTCCCATTTTCATAATAGGCAAAATTTCCTGGATCGATGATTACATTGTCAACGATAAAATTCCCCTTGCTAACAACGCTTGCGAATCTGATACCATCCGATTTCGGGCGGATAATGTCGTTATGCATGATGTAAAAACTTGAATCAGGCTGTATTGAAGTATCAGCGATGTACATGCCGTGTTTTGGTTTGGACTTGTCATTGGGAAAGAAGGTTAACCCGGGCTCAACAATAATATTATTAAAGATTCTGGTGCCTCCGAGTCCGTGACACTCTAATCCGTCGCCATTTCCAAAAGCGATAAAATTGTTATAGCAATCACATTTAGTACCTCCGCCGATCATGATTCCTGACATTTGGTTTTCCTCCTTTTTCTGACTGTCGTACAAAATTGTGTTATTATATATTTGACAATTCCGTGATGCAGAACTGACCTGGATACCATCCCAACCCGTATATTTAACGATATTATTGTAGACTTTTACTCCATCCAGAATACTAGGCATTAGCAATGTGTCTTTGCCATTGCAGGAGACAATCTGTCCGTCATATTTTGTACTGCCGATATACATTCCTTCATCACCGGTATTGGCGATGTAGTTATCATGAATGATCGTATTATATTGTGTAAAAGTTCCCCGGAGTGAACTCTTTGAACAATCCGGATCAGTTTTGAAATAGAGTCCACCAATCAGGGTATTTTCAATCGAAACATGGTCAATTTCGATATCCGAACTTAAATATCCGATCCCCATGCCAGCGCCTTTCGACACCCTCTTGATTTTGAATCCATAAAAATTAACATGATTTCCCGAACCAGTCAACTTGATATATTGGCAATTTTGAATGGAAATCCCATAATAATTATCAGTGTCTATGATAACTTCACCTCCCTTGTTAATCAATACAATTGGACTTCCCGGCTTTCCTTTAAGATTTTTGATATTAAGAAAAAGCTTGTTCCCTGCAGAAAAGTAAAGTGTATCACCTGGTTTTACCTGAGCAAAAGTAGGATCCAACCCATCTATTAGCAATTTTTCGACCGGAATGATAAGTCCTTTTTTTAGCCCAAAACACACATCCGCATGTAAGACCAGAAATAAAAAAAATATCAGAATGACGCTTTTTGAAATTCTTAAGATTTTATTTTCCACGTTTTGCTCTTTCCCAATTTACTGTTTGTGATCCTTTTAAATATCTTTTAAATCCGAGAAAAACAGAGAGGTTCATAATAAAGAAATAATATGGAATAAATAAAACCTTTAATCTAATCGATCTGTTTTCAAGATACCAACCTAACAAGGCCGAAAGATAAAACAAAATTTGTAACCATAACAAAAAAGGATAGAACTTAGTTGTGAAAATTCCGTCATTAATAGCTAAGGCCAGACCGACAGGTAACATAAGTAACAGTGAAAGAGGAGCAAGGGTCCATCGTAAGACCCGGTGAGAAATGTATTGAAAGGATAGTGTACCATACTTGAAGAAATTCAGCAGAGAACGCAACCGGACGACAGATTGAATCCCCCCGGCGGAGATTCTTATTTTTCTTTTTAATTCCTCCTTAACATTGGCTGAAGCAGTTTCAATGGCATAAGCATCCGGATCATATTGAATAGTATATCCTTTCTGGGCCACCCTCAAAGAAATTATAAAGTCATCCAGCAACGTGTCTCGCTCAACCTCTTCATACAATTCTGTTCTAATCGCAAAAAGTTCACCTGCAGCGCCTACTACGGAATAGAGCTCTGCATCCCATTTTTTCAGAGCTGATTCATATTTCCAGTATAACCCTTCTCCAGCGCCTGCTGCACCGTCTTTATCTTTGCTAAAGATCCTCTTCTCTCCAGACACGCAACCTACTTTCGGATCACTAAAAAGTCTGACAATGTGGCGAATAGATTCTTTTCCCAACAAAGTGTTGGCATCACAAAAGACGACTACCGGCGTTTCAACGAATTTCATTCCTCGATTCATAGCCCCTATTTTACCACTTCTTTGAGGAAGATGGAAGACCCGGACACCGTCGTATTTTTTCAACTCTTCTGGTGTTCCGTCATCGGATCCGTCTGTGACCCAAGTGATATGGAGTTTCTTCGGAGGATAATCCAGCTCGTGGCAGTTCTTAATCTTCTCTGCAATAAACTCCTTTTCATTATAAGCTGCAATGAACAAAGTGACATCAGGTTCATATCCTGTTTCCAATTTCCTATTAACGGATAAACCAGATAATCTCCTGATTCGGATTATCAGAAATAGAATGAGGCCGTATCCAATGTAGGCATAGAATACAACCAGAAACAAGAACCAGAAGATAAAATGTAAGGCAGTCATTTTAATTCAGATTAATTACAGTCTCTTTCACTCGTAAATATATTTATTAAATTATTGAATATCAGCTAGTACTCATGGAACTCGCAAATTCATTTTCATCACTTCATTTTGGATTAGCACCTGCTCGTTTCATCGAGACATTTTTGTAAGGTTTTAGCAAATAACTCATCATTCGGAGGTGCGAAGATCGTTGAGTGTTCACCTGGAATATGATGTATCACAACCTCCTGAACGAATTCATCCCAACCATAAGCCACAGGTTCCTTGATGTAAAATTTCTGTTCCTTAGCTCTGAAAAGATGTAGCTTACCAGGATAGTGCGGAAGGATGTATTTCTCCAGTGCCAAAGAATTAGCGCGATGAACTTTATGCAGGTATTTGGGCAATTCACTTTGCTTTCCTTCCGATGCACCTTCATGTTTATATTCATAGTCATCCTTAGTGATCTTCTTTTTAAGAGAGCTCATTTTCAAGTCAAAGAATTCATGCTTTTTATTCAGAGGCATTTTAAAAAATGTTCCTGCCGTCCAGAAAATCTGGTGAAAAATCCTATCTGTACGAAGAATATAACGTTTAAAAACAGGAATGTGTAAATCTGAAACATTCTCGGAAACAGTATCGAACACCCCAAGGAAGCTAACCTTATAGCCAGCCTCCAACAATTGCCTGGCCATATCGTAAGCAAGCTGGCCACCCATCGAAAATCCAGCCAGAGCATAGGATCCGCTCTTGTCAACCTTCAAAATCTCCTCGTTGTAATACGCCGCAATCTCTTCAATGGAATAGAGTGGTTCATCGACACCGTCAAGTCCTTTCGCCTGGAGTCCGAAAACTGGCTGATCCGGGTCAAGATATGCAACAATTGTTGTATAAAGTAATAAATTTAGTCCGGCTCCGTGTACCAGATACAAAGGTTTTTTGCTTCCTTTTGATCTGATTGGCACCAATGAACCCCAACTGACCGGCTCCGCTTTTTTATCAATCAGGAGTGCCATTTCATGAATAGTCCCGTTATCAAATAAGACGGCAAGAGGCAATCGGATCCCAAGTTCTTTTTCGATTTTCACCATGAGAGTGACTGCTATCATGGAATGGCCACCGATGTCAAAGAAGTCCTCGTCTGTCCCAATCTGTTTTATTTTAAGAACCTCAGACCAGATTGTTGCAAGTCTTTTTTCGGTTTTAGTGTTTGGTGCCTGGTAGATTCTTGCTTGTTGAGGAGTCGCATCCTGAGGCGCCGGCAAAATTTTTCTGTCGATTTTGCCATTCGGTGTGAGCGGAAACTGGTCGATAAACACAAAAGAAGAGGGAACCATATAATCGGGAATCTTGGTCTTAAGAAACTGCCTTAGCTCCGTGATATCTGTTTCCTGGTTCTCCTTCTTAATGATATAGGCTACCAATTTTTTGTCTCCGGGCGTATCTTCTCTAACAATAACGACATTATTTTCAAATGTTGGGTATTGCGTAAGCGCCGATTCTATTTCACCCAGCTCAATCCTGAAACCGCGAATTTTGACTTGTGAATCTAACCTGTTGAGAAATTCGAGTTTGCCGTCTTCTGTTTGTTGAACAAGATCTCCCGTCCTGTACATTCGAGCCTCAGTAACCACTGAGAACGGATCGGGTAGGAACCTCTCTTTTGTCATCTCCGGAAGGTTGAAATAACCTTTGGCAAGGCCTTCACCTCCAATGAACAATTCTCCCGGATATCCTACCGGGACAGGCTGAAATTCGGAATTTAGAACATAAATGAGTGTATTGTCGATTGGCCTGCCCAGGTTGATATAACCGGTCCTGTCGTTGTCATTTATTTCGACTTTTTCGACCGTCGACCATACCGTAGTTTCGGTAGGACCGTACATGTTCCATAATTCGCTGCATTTTCTGATCAGATCGTAGGCCAACTCCTTTGGCATGGCTTCGCCGCCGCATAGTATTTTTAATTTTTTGGAACCGCCCCATTCAGCCGAATTAAGCATCCGGAAGGTAACAGGAGTAGCCTGCAGTAGCGTGGCGCCAGTATCCTCTATCCGCTGGATAAGCAGTTCGGGATTCATCGAAGTCTCATGGCTGGCAACGAAGATGGATGCGCCATAGGTGATGGGCAAATACAGCTCGAGTCCGGCAATATCAAAAGATATGGTGGTAACTGCAAGCATGATATCGTTTTCATTGATCCCTGGTTTCTTTGCCATGGAGGAAATGAAATTGACCAAAGCCCGTTGCTGTATCTGAACACCTTTTGGTTTACCTGTTGAGCCAGAGGTGTAAATAAGATAGGCGATGGTCTCAGGAGAAACTTCGAAACTTGTATTCTCACCCGATTCGCTCTGATAAGACTCTGCCTCCTCAATGAAAATATTTTTTGCGACTGTTTCAGGTATACTTCCAAGCAATTTCCTTTCAGTTAACATGATAACCGGATTGCCGTCTTCGAGTATTAGAGCCAACCTGTCCTTTGGATAGATCGGATCCAATGGAATGTAGGTACAACCTGCTTTCTGGATGGCAAGTAAGGCGACAAGAATATCTACACTTCTCTCCATGCAAATAGCGACAAGAGAGCCTTCGACTGCTCCGGAATTGTGCAAGTATCTGGCCAGCTTGTTGGCCTTTTGATTCAATTCTGTATAAGTCAACTGCTTATGTTCATCCCGGATGGCTATTGAATTGGGTGTCTTTGCTACCTGGGCTTCAAAGAGTTGGTGAATACATTGATCTTCCGGGAATTCAACTTTAGTCTCGTTCCAATCTTCGAGAATTAATTTCTTTTCATTTTCAGTTAGCAGTGGAATGGTCCGTAGTTTTTGATCCGAATTTTCCATGAGGCTTTTAACCAGTTCTACAAAATGGCCTGCCATCCTTTCAATCCGACTTCTTTTAAACAGATTGGTGTTGTATTCAAGCACACAATTTAATCTCTTCTTCGTTTCATAGATATGCAGGGAAAAATCAAATTGTGCTACATGCCTCCTCTTGTCAACCATCTCCATGGTTGCACCATTCAGGGAGATCACCTTGTCAAACATGTTCAGGAAATTAAACAGCACCTGGAACAGCGGAGAGCTGTTGGTTGTTCTTGCCACCTTGAGTTCCTCTACTATCCGGTCGATGGGCAAATTCTGGTGTTCGAAAGCAAGAAAGAACTTCTGCTTGCATTGCTCAAACAATTCCATAAAAGTCATTTTCTCCAGCGGAGTGACCCTCAGGGGGAAGTTGTTGATCAACATCCCCACCAATGGTTCCTGTTCTTCATACACCCGCCCTGAGATAGGAATACCAATTAAGAATTCTTCCTGAGAGGCGTATCTTGAAATGAGCGTGTTAAAAATGGTGAGCAGGGTAACAAACATCGAGCCATTGTGTTGCTGACTAAATAGTTGTAATAGTTCCGTTTGTTTTTCATCAATGGTGAATTGAACCTCATCGCCATTGTAGGTTTGTTTTTTTGGACGTTGGAAGTCCATTGGCAGTTGAATCTGGTCGGGTGCTCCTTTAAGCTCGTTGATCCAATAATCTAGCTCTTTCTGAGACTCTTCACCTTGTAGCCAATTGTTGTGCCAGATAGAGAAGTCTGCATAAGTGATGGGCAATGCCGGTAAGATAGGCAGTTTGTGTTGTCTAAGTGCAGTGTAGATCAGGCCAAGTTCGTCCAGAATAATCTTTACCGACCAGCCATCAGTGATAGAATGGTGCATGTTAAACAGCAGCAGCCAATCATTTTCATTAAATTTGAGCAATTTAAAGATGAACAATGGTCCGGTTTCCAAGTCAAAAAGATGCAGTTCATTCTCTTTGGAGTGTTTTTCAGCAACCAACTGTTTCTCTGTTTCAGAAAGTTTTTCGAGATTCTCAACAGTTAAATGGAAGTAGATTGATTCATGAACAGTCTGAGTAGCTTCACCATTGGACGTGTTAATTATAGTTCGCAGTGCAGGGTGCCTTTGAACAAGCTCCTGAATACTTTTCTCGAGGAGATTCACATCTATGTCTCCTGAAATTCGGTAGTCAAAGGGCATATTGTATGCAAGGTTTCCAGGTTCAAATTTTTCCAGGAACCAAAGCCTTTTCTGACCAGGAGATGCCGGATAAGAATTTGAACTGTTTTGAACATGTGAAATTGTCTGAGAAAGACCAGCCCCCTTTTTTGAACCTAACAATTGATCTATTTCTTTAGCTATTGCATGGACAATTTGTTTCTCAAATATGGTTCGCAATGAGATCCGAATTTTTAATTCTTTGTTGATTCTGGAAATAAGCATAGCCGCCAACAATGAATTTCCACCTAAATCAAAAAAGTTGTCATTTCTGCCAATCTGATTTATTTTGAAGATATCAGCAAATAATTCGGCGAGCTTTCTTTCAGTTTCACTATGTAGCTCGATATAATTTGAAGCAGTCTGATGCAAGGATTCTACCGGCGGAGGCAATAATTTCCGGTCGACCTTTCCGTTCAGGGTAACCGGAAACTGCTCCAAAACCATGAAGGTAGCCGGCACCATGTAATCCGGTATTTTGGTCTTAAGAAAATTTCGGAGTTCTGCTAGATTCAGAACTACAGCATCCTCCGGAATAATGTATCCCACCAACTTCTTTTCACCCGGGGTGTCCTCCCTGACGATCACTACCTTGTCTTTGATTCCCTGAAATTGAGCTATGACCGACTCAATCTCCCCCAGCTCGATCCTGAATCCCCGGATTTTGACTTGGCTATCAACCCTGTTAATAAATACAAGATTTCCATCAGGAAAATATTGAACCAGGTCTCCGGTTTTGTAGATTTTATCCATCGGATCAGTGCCGAAGGGATTCGTAAAAAACCGCTCATCGGTCATTAGGGGAAGATTGATGTAACCGGGCGATACGCCTGCACCACCAATGTAAAGTTCGCCGGGAACCCCAATAGGTACCGGAACGAGTTTTTTATTCAGTACAAATAGGGTGGTATTGTCGAGCGGTCGACCGATGGGGACATAACCTTCCCCAAGCGCATCAGTCTTTGTCAGATTTCTCACAACCGAATAAATTGCGGTTTCGGTTGGCCCATAAGAGTTCCAAACGCCTTTGCAAATCGGAAGAAGTTCCCTGACCAATTCTTTAGACAGTGCTTCCCCCCCGATGATCAGTTTGAGATCCTTTTTACCTTTCCAGGAGCTGATCATCAGCATTTTAAAGGTTACGGGAGTAGCCTGGAACACTGTTGCACCGCACGCCTCAATACTCGTGGCAAGCAACTCCATATCTGTAGCCGTTTCCTGTGATGCAATCACCAATTTGGCTCCATTGAAAAGTGGCATATACATTTCCAGCTCAGCAATGTCAAACGAGATCGTTGTGACAGCAAGAAGGATATCTTTAGCAGTAAATTCCAGCAATTTTTGCATCGAATTCACTAGGTTCGCAACAGCCAGCTGGGTGATCGGAACGCCTTTAGGCTTTCCTGTCGATCCGGAAGTATAGAGGATGTATGCCGGATTTTGGGCGTTTCCATAAGGCAGGTTTTCTGTTGGAGCATCCTTCCATACTGAATGATCCTCAAAGAAAATCATCAGTGCCGGAGTTTCGGGAATGTGGTTGGTCAACGATCTTTGCGTAAGAAAGATGACGGGTTGAGCATCCTCCACAATCAGAGAGAGACGCGCCTTCGGGTAGATGGGGTCTAGCGGAAGGTAAGTCGCCCCCGTTTTAGAGATGGCCAATAATCCCACGATCATATCCAGGCCTCGTTCCACAAAAAGGGCCACAGATTTGTTTTCACAAGCTCCCTGGCAATGCAAATGAGTGGCCAGTCGGTTGGCTGCACTATTCAATTCTGCATAGGTCAGCTGACTGTTTTCGCAAACAACTGCTATGTCGTTGGGCGTTTTGAGCACCTGCTCTTCGAAATGGTGGTGAATGCACTTTTCCTTGGAAATTTGAACAAAGGTGTCGTTCCAATCCGTAAGTAGCTGTTTTTTTTCTGGTGGGGTGAGGAGTGGGAGTGATAGTACTGAAAGTTTTATGTTCTCAGTTGCAGCAGTCAGAAGTGTAATAAGGTGACCAGCAAGCCGTTCAATCGTCGCGAGTAGATAAAGTTTTTTGTTGTATATCAGCTTGCATTCGAATGATCCGATGCCCTCCAAAATGTGTAATGACATGTCATAACCGGACTTATAGTTGCCAGCCACAGAGTTTGGTGGACTTTCGACTGAATTCTCCTCTGGTTGAGGTGGAGCAGATTGGTATTCAAAAAGCACATTGGTGAAAACGGCCGGTACTGCAAGGTCGTCACCTTTGAGCAACAGAAGTAGCTCTTTGTCACTAATTCCTTTGTTTTCATTGATTGAAACAACTTTACCACGAATGAAGTCTAGTGTCTCAGCAAAGGATTGTTCATCCTTGAAGACAAACCTAACCGGGAAAAGTTGCGTTGTAGTGTCAGATGATATCTCATTATCGATATCTCCAGAATCTGCGGAAACATAAGAAACCAAAAAATCTTCCTGGGCGGAATATCGGTAGATCAGCACACCAAAAGCTGTCAGCAAAAATTGTTGATATTCGGGATTTCCAGTTCTCATTGAATCCTCCTGACCGTTCAGAATGGAACGATTTATTCTGAAATTATATTCTCCTTTAGAGTAGTTCTGTTTTTGAAGCCGGCTAAAATCGGTAGAGAGCTGGATCAGAACAGGAGCATTTTGTAGTTCTATCTTCCAGAAATCTGATTGATTTTTTTGATAGGAAGAGTTTATAATTGCCATAAGATTTTTATTAGCAGTATTTGTTATAAAAATTTTGCTTTCGACTTATTGGAAATTCCATTTTGCGATAAAATTGCTTTTTTTCCAATGGATGAATCAGCATCAATGGTTTGCTGGCAAAGTGATTGACTATTTTTGAGACATACGTTCCCAGCTTTCCGTTTCAGGATTGTATACCTTAATAATCTTTGCAGGATTTCCTGCAGCAACCGAGTAGGGTGGTACATCTTTTGTTACCACGGATCCGGCAGCAATGACCGAATGTTTGCCGATGGTTACACCTGCAACGATTACCACATTTGCTCCAACCCAAACCTCATCTTCCAATGTGATGGTTTTTTTTGTAACAGGTTGATTATGTGGTGGCAATGTGATGTCCTGATAGCCATGGTTAAGTCCGGACATCACGATATTTTGAGCCAGAATAACGTCATTACCAATTGTTACAGGACCAATTATTACATTGCTCATTCCAATCCGGGAACGATCCCCAATTATTACATCACCGACACCATTGTTGATGGTGCAAAAATCTTCGATGGTAGAATCGTCTCCCAAAATAAAATTGTTAAAAGGCATTACATCAATGCGGCTATTGCTACAGATTCTGGCATTTTTTCCCTTTTTATGTTTGAACGGATTTAAAAATAACTTGACCCAAAGACGCGGCCTTGCCTGGTTTTTGGGCATCATGGCATTCAAGACCAACTGCTTTAGCCGCGGGTTCCTTTTAATGGTTTCTATCAGGCTCATATTCGTTTTTTTACTTTTTCAATGGCTTTGGCTATCTCAATTACATTGTTCTCCCAGGTATGTTGTTTGGCAAACTCTTCTCTTCTTATGTGATTTTCCGGGGTATTTTCCGTGAGAGCCCTCTCAACACATTCCATGTACTCCTCTTTGGTAGTTGCAAGATAAGTATAATCGGCAAAGACACTCATTGCCTCTGTTTTGGTGGCTACAGTGGGTTTGCCCATGGCCAGGTATTCATCAATTTTTCTGGGATAATTTCCGATGGTGACCGGACTGAGCAACTGCGGGTTTATGGCAACATCAAACAGGTTAAGGTAGGATGGGAGATCGTTTCCTGGTTTGTTGCCAAGGAAATGGACATTTTTTAACTGGTGCAACCGACTGTTTTTGAAGGATTCATCCTCCGGGCCAACCAAAACCAGACTCCATTCCGGGCGGGTTTCAGCCAAATATTCCAGTACTTTAAGATCGAGTCGGAGCGACAACAAGGCGCCAATGTATCCAATGATCGGGTGTGGGATATCTTTCATGTCACCTGGGATCGAAGTGACCAGCAGGTGGTCAAAAAGAGAGACATCACATCCCTGGCCAACATAAAATGAATTGGGATTAGAAGCCCTTGCCAGCGAAGCCAGATAGGTAGAGTTTGCTACAACAAGGTCGGACTTTTTCATGTGGGCTGCTTCCAGTCGTATGCCCTGGTTCATCCAGTATCCGACTGCCACCAGGTTGTCCCTTGTATAATAAATATAGGTCTCCGGTTCTAAAAGCTCTTTCAGGTAGAAGCTTCTGAACATATCACTATCGTTGAAAATCAGATAATCTTTAAATCCTAATTTTTCGATGGCTATCTTGATTTGCCTGGCGAATCTTTTGTTGTTAATCCGGTTCAGCCAGTCAAAAAGGGTAGGAGATTTGATCCAATTAATTGACTCGATTACTGTTGCCGGGAACAAGTTCCAAAGATTGGAGGAAATTTGTATGATTTCAGGTTTTCCACTTTTAACAATCCGGATCCTTCTTCTGGTTCGCTCAGCTTTCCGCTCTCTGAACATGGAGATCCTATCCAATGGAGAATTCACATAGAGAACCCGGTTGTTTTTTGCAAATTCAGCAGCAATATTTTTACAATTGCTGCCAATTTCAATGTCCCAGGCCTGAATTCCGACTACAATTATATCCCGATTTACTAACATTCTGTCTGTTTATGGTATCAATTAGATTTTACCAGCTTCGAGTTGCCGGTAGATTGCCAGAATATTTTCGGCCATTGCTTTCCACGAAAATTTAGCTGCCTGGATCAATCCTTTTGCTTTCATGTTATCTCTCAGTCCCTTATCGGAGAGGATACGAATCATCGCTGCGGTAATCTCCTCCGGTTTATACGGATCGATGATCGCAGCGGCATCTCCAGCCACTTCAGGCATGGATGAGGTATTAGATGTGATAACCGGAGTGCCGCAAGCCATAGCCTCCAGCATGGGAATGCCGAAGCTCTCACGCAAGGATGGATATAGAAAAAGTTCACACTGACAGTAAATGGCCGGAAGATCTGTATTTACCACATAACCTGTTAGCTCGATATGATTAATTAGATCTTTATCTCCAATACCATCCAGCAATTTTTCAAGTTCCTGCCGATCGTAATCCAGCATAACCAATTTTAGGTCTGATCCGGTTTGTTTTAAAAAATCAGAAAAGGCTTTTAGTGTCCCTTTGGTATTTTTCTTGGGATCTGTGTTTCCTAAAAAGAAAAAATAGCGATCCGGCAGATGGTATTTTTCTTTTACCCTATTTAGTTCTACCTGATCGGTCACTGGTTTAAAATGTTCGCTTACGCCATTGTAGACTGTGACAAGCCTTGAATCATCAACCATTCCAAAGAATTGGCTGATTCTGTTTCTTTCAAAATGAGACACGGTAATTATTTTCCTGCTAATTTTTACGATCTTAGGGACAAACAGTTTCCGGTATAAGTTCCCGAATTTCTGATACCAACTACCTGATCCACTGAGTATCTTTAAATAGCCACTTTCCATGTAGATGATGTCATGGAGTGTTACCACCAGAGGGATTGATGTAAATATTGGTGCAGTATTGCTTGTGCAGTGAAGAATTTGGCAACCGGCGGCTTTTGCTGCTTTTGGCAAAGCAATTTGTTCCCAGAAAGGGTAAACCCCACCTTCGAGTCTGACTACCTTGAAGTTATCAGATTCCTGAATGACTCTGTCGTCTTCATCCGGTTTAATGAAGAGAAAATATTCGTTCTTTTTATCAATGGATTGTAGGTTTCGGATTAACTCCAAAGCCACCATATCCATTCCATGTTTTTTCTTGCGAAAGATTCGCTGTGCTTCGATACCAATTATCATAATTATAGCTTCAGAAATCAATAATTCTTTTTGTTTACAGGTCAATAAGAATTTTAGCCTATTAAAATACCGTCAATAATCTCTCAAATCATCTAGCTGAATGCTTAGTATGAATAAAATTTTTGTTTGCTCCTTTTACTCTGAACAGGGATCCTAGCATTAGGAGCATTCCTCCAGGCAAGCTCAGCAAGGCACGCGCAGTTTTCCGATTGTAGAAAGTACCTGGTATTGCAAAAAGAAACGCGAGCAGACAGAGCAGAACCACCACACTCCAGAGTTCTGTAAGTAATAAGCTTTTGTCCAGTACGATGTTAAGTAAAGTAAATAGAACTCCGAAGATAATCACTGATCCTAAAAGCAATATTCTGGGAGGTTGAATGAATTGAATGGCTTTGTCAAAATAATCAAAATTTCCTTTTAGCAATAAATCTTTAAGTGAGTTCCAAAAGTATAGTTGAAAATAATGTAACTGGGCCGAAAGCCATCTTCGTCGCTGGTTGCTAAATACTTCTGATTTCTGGACTTTTTCGTCGTACACATAGGCATCATCCAGATAGATTATTTTATGACCGGCTTTCAGCATTTTCAATTCAATTTCTTTGTCAAAACCTCCAACTGCAGTAACCCCAGACATCAGTAGTTTGAAATATGGGTACTCGAAAGCCATTCCGGATCCAATAATTGCTGAAGAAAAGCCGAGCACGCGGTGTCCTTTTCTGAAAATATGGTTGTTAATTTCTTCGCTCGCAGCGTCCAGAATTGCCAGTGAAGTATTCATGTTTTTGGCTGTTCTGTGACCTTGAACGGCCATGCATTTTTGCTCAAACGCGGCATTGATTTTCCTGAGAAAATCACCGGCCATGATATTGTCAGCATCCAGAATCACTGCAACTTCATAAGGTTCAGCCAACTGCTCCATGGCCTTGTTAAGAGCCTTGGACTTTGTGCTTTTTTCGAAGGCAACTTCGATCACCCTCACGGGAAATTTTCTTAGTTCAATCAGGGTATCAGTATGAAAGGAGTCGGCAATAATGATGACATCGTATGATTCGGTCGGATAATTTTGTAATGTAGCCTCTAAAGCAACAGAAATAATTACGTCATCTTCCTTGTAGCCAGGAATAAAAACAGCCATTTTACGGAACTTTTCAATTTCTGGCGAATATTTTTGTTTGTAGAATAGTCCGGCAAATGAAAATACGAAGATATACAGGGTGGCTAACCCTAGAATAGACAATAAAAATAGTTGTATGACATTGATAATGAGCATAAAATTTATGTACTAAGCATTGGGTTTGTATGAATTTCCTTCGAGAATAAATTCTTCAGATGCCAGCCGATAGCCCTGGCATAAGCATTAAAATGTCCTTTATCTTTTTTTAGTGAGAAAACGAGTAAATTTTTTGGAATGGCGACCAGAATCTGGTAAAGTATCGCGATAAAAAATGTCAAACCACCAACATTCCGACGAAGATAAAGCAAGCGGGCACGGTTCATGTAATAGGTTTTGAACGGACTCATTTTGCCTGTAGAGATCGACTCTTTGTGCAGCAAAAATGAGTTGTGGACATACCACAATTCATAACCAGCCTTTCTAATTTTCGAGCACCAGTCGAGTTCTTCGTAATACAGGAAATAACATTCGGGCATTAATCCGACTTTTTTGATTACCGAAATTGGAACCATCATGGCAGCTCCATGAACAAAATTGGTTTGGGTATCAACATCAAATTGTCCCTTGTCAACAACTCCATGCCCGATGCCGTGACTCCTCATGGTGTAGTGGTTCATTGGTGCTTGTCCGCAGAATTGTATGGTGTCCGGATGATCAAAAAACTTAATCTTTGGACTAATTGCTCCTATCTCAGTGTTGGACTCAAATTTATCTACCAAAGGCTCAAGAAAACCCGGATTAACCTCCGTGTCGTTATTGAGAAGCAAAATATATTTTCCTTTGGCTTGTCTGATTCCAAGATTATTTCCACCTGCAAAGCCCAGATTTATTATACTTTGCATGAATATTATATCAGGATAGGATTGTTTTAATATAGATGGATCGTCATTTGGAGAGGCATTGTCAACTACAATAACTTCTATATTCGGATAGGTAACCAAACGAAGTGATGCCAGAAGACAGATTGTTACTTCCGGATGATCGTAATTAATGGTAATAATTGAAACGAGTGGTTGATTCATCGGAATAACTCAATAAAAAAATGTAAAACCATAATAGCCATTAAAATTTACAATGCACTTTCAATGAATTTTAGTCAGATATTTATCTTCCCTATCAGTAATTTTTTTTACTTCTATAACCAATGGGGCATCAAATTTTTCCGAACTTAATAGCAATGCCATTGAAATATAGATTGTTATGCTAGTTGGGAAAGTTCCCAGAACTGCATTCCCGTAAGAGGCAACCATAACACCGACCATTCCTGCAACCAAGGCGATCATTTTGTTCTTTAATATAGGATCACGAATTCTATACATGATCTTATAGGCAGATTTTATTACAATATATAGAAGAATAAACAGATGTAATAGCAATCCTACAATGCCTTCTTCTGCCCATATTAGAACATACCAACTGTCAGTGGCAATATTGGAAAGAAATCCGTTGGGAACGTACTTTTTTGCTTTTATTCCTGCACTTCCGAGTCCTCCTCCAAATGGTCTTGAAGAGAGATAAGTACCCAATATCCGTTGATTATCAAGCCGAACTTTAAGGGAAGGATCATTAAGATCAAAAGCAGTCCTCATACGACGTATATGATCATTTCCTTGTCCAATAGTTGTGTATTTAAAGAAGACAAATATCAGGACCAAAAAAATGAATCCGGAAAACATGACTAGTTTATTTTTCTTCAGGATAAAGTAGGTTCCCATACCTACCAGTGGAATACTAATGGCACCTCTTGTTCCAGAAAGGAGCATTCCATATAGACCAAGAAAAGCTACTGAAATAAAAAATGCTTTTTTCCACCAAATTTTCTCTTCCAAAACAAGAATGATTGCTACTATGGCTGAATAGGCCTGATTGGCTCCGAATTGTCCAGCATCGCTCAGAAATGAGAAGATTCGTAATTTACCGAACAGAACGTGTGTCTGTGCTGCACCTCCATCAAGCCAGGCCTGTTCAAAGCTATCAACACCCCAAAAGTGCTGCCCAATCCCTTTAAGAGAGGCTAAAAGGGACAAGATTCCCCACAAGTAAAAAATGAAATTGATTTTTCTATTGGTATCGACAAGAAGCAAAGTCAAAACAATGATTAATAGCATATATAAGGAGATCCCTCGTATGCCGTTTAAGGATGCCATTATGCTGATTTGTTCCGGATTAAAAAGTTCAAACAGCGAATAACCGAACCAGATAAGGGCAAGAATGGTAATATCTTTTTTAGCAGATGACCAATCTATTTTGTCGTAGAATCGATTAAAAAAGAGTGCAATAAATGTCAGAAAAAGTATTCCATCCATCAACAGTCCCACCTGAAAATCTGCATAACGGGAAAAACCGAGAAGTGTAAAACCAAGAAATACGGCAGTGTAAATGCCAACAACTGGGTAGCTGAATATAAGGTAGAAGAGCGCAAGTACAAAAGGGAGTATTAACAGGGTCAAGCCTATTGTGAGACCCATTTTAACAATTAGTAAGGCAGAAAAAACCAGCAATGAGAACAATAACAGCAAATTAACCGGAGATTTTATCTGGTCTGAGCCTGTCGAAATTTCAAAAAGGTTTTTCATTACCTGTTTAATAAATTTGATTCGAAAAATTCACTGTTTTTTCAGTAAGAATGATTATTCTTTAGTCTTTCAAATATCACCAGACTCATCAGAGCCATCCAGGGATACCACATAAAAAATAGTTCATATCCACTATTGTGTATTGATTTGGAGAAAGTTAGCAAAGTAAGATAGAGTATAATGAAGATTATGATAGTAGCTACTATACCAATTAAGCCGTTTAAACCAATGAACTTCAAGCGGTCTCCAAGCTCAGCTCCTGACAAATACCTAACAATTGCGGTGTTGATAATTCCATATCGAAGCATTTCAACCATGGCGGAAGCCGAAATAAAAATTACCCATTCACCAAAAACCTCCCTTGGAAAGGTGCGCGCCAACAAAGCAAAACTAGCAATCCCAAAGAAAGAGATAACAAGATTTCCCGCTAATGACAGGAAGTTATCCTCCTTGATAATCTTCATTATTATATTCATAATTATATGTCTAATAATGAAATGAAGCTATTATTTCGTTGGTCATTTTGTTTTGTTGTAATCATCATTGCCCATTTTTCGATGCCATTTTTTACCTGGGTAATGGTTAACGGTTTGCTGATGAAATCATCCATTCCAGCCATCATGCACAATTCTTTGTCTGATTGAAGCACATTGGCTGTCATGGCAATTATTAAAGGACGTAGCATTCCCCATTTGGAAATAATTTGTCGGGTCGCCTCCATTCCATCCATTTCAGGCATTTGAATATCCATAAAGATAATATCAATTTGCAACCTGGTTAACGCTTCCATAACTTCTAACCCATTGGCTGCTATGTGAATACTGTATCCAAGCATTTCGAACAGCCGAATAATTAATTTCTGATTAATGGCATTGTCTTCGGCAACAAGAATAGTGAGCGGATAAAACTTGCTTATTATCTGAAATTCATTTTGTCGGCCCAAATTATTCAGTTTAATGCTATTTCGACCGTTAAGAATTTTTGATACCAACGAGATCAGCAGAGAATGCTTAAGTGGGTTATTTATTCGGTCGGGATAATGATGTTGAAAGTTAGTTGCATTCTCTGAGATGGAATGACTTGTGATCAGAATTATTGGAAGCGTATTATAATCTGGAATCTTATGTACTTCAATTTCAAATAATTTACTTTCCTCTTCAGATGATTCATGATCGAGGATAACCAAATCAAGATTATTTGTTTCTTTTAATATTTTTAAAGCCTTCTCAGTTGAATCTGCACAAGTAGTGCCAACATGAAGATTACTGAATAATGAACTCAGGATTGATCTCCCGGTAATGCTTGTACCAATTAGCAATATATTTTTTCCGGAAATAATTTTTTCCTCATCGGATGGTTCTATCGACTTAAGATCCAACGGATCTATCACAATCTGGATAGTGAAAATAAATTCAGATCCTTTGTTTGGTTCGCTTTCAATACGAATTGATCCATGCATCAATTCAACCAACCTTGCACATATTGCCAATCCCAAGCCGGTTCCACCGAATTTCCGGGTTGTGGAGGCATCGACCTGGCTAAAAGGTTGAAAAAGAATCGCTATTTTTTCTTTTGGAATGCCGATTCCAGTATCTTTCACAGAGAACTCAAGCATTGCATTCGGGCCTTGCTTTTGAATTAGTCTAACTGAGATAAGGATTTCCCCCTCAAGAGTGAATTTTATTGCATTACTTGTGAGATTGACAAGGATTTGTCTTAAACGGGCGAGGTCGGCAGTAACTTTGGCAGGTATGGAAGGATCAACCTGATAGTATAATCCTATTTTCTTTTGTGCGGCAGCGAGGGAAACAAGAACCAGAACGTCTTCAACGGCCAACCTAAGATCAAAATTGTGCGCCTCCAATATCAGCTTACCTGATTCTACTTTGGTAAAGTCCAGAATATCATTAATTACATCTAACAATAATTCACCACTTATTTTAATTGTTTCGGCATAATCCCGCTGATCTGACGTGAGCTGAGTTTGCATTAGCAGGCTGGTCATGCCAATCACACCATTCATCGGAGTCCTGATTTCGTGGCTCATTGTAGCAAGGAATTCGGATTTTGTTTTCGTGGCGTATTCAGCTATTTGTCTTGAACTTATTAATTCGATCTCCATTAATCTCCTGGATATACTTCCACCTAAACTTCCGGCAAGAGCAGTCAGAATTGAAACTTCATTGGAGGTCCATTCAATTCCTTTGGTACAATCGTCAAATCCAACCATCCCCCATAACTTTTTTCTGACAAAGATTGGCGCTAAGATGATGGAAATTATGTCTTCGCTTTCAAGAATTCTTCTTTCACGTTCAGGAAAATTTTTGCTCAAACCAGAAACAGTTTGGCCAGAGGATAAGAGGTTGTACCATCTGGGGAAGTTAGAGCTGAAAGGCATGTTTTGAAGTTCGGGATTTTCAATTTGAGGTATAATTCCTGTAGCGACCCATTCAAATCGCTGACTAAAGAAGGATTCTCCTGAAACCTCGTCCTGGTCATTTTTGAAAATATATACTCTGTCGACACCTGTCGCTTTACCTATAGTCTCAAGGGCTTTTTGAATTGCTTCACCATGCTCAGTCAATGTTAGCAGGTAATTCATTGCTTGTGCTGTGCCACTCAATATCTGGCTTTGACGCTGTAAATCTCTTTCTATCTTCTTTCGATGGGTAATATCCTCTTCGACGGCGATGTAATTTGTTAGAATTCCGTTACTGTTGTATACGGGTGAAATAGAAGCCATGACCCAGTATAATTCTCCATTTTTCTTTTTGTTTCTGAATTCTCCTCTCCATTCTCTTCCAGAAATGATAATATTCCAGATTTCAGCATATTCTTCTTTCGATTTTTCGGATGAACCCAGAATACTAGGAGTCAGGCCAATCAACTCCTCCTCCGAATACCCTGAAACTTCAATGATTTTTGGATTTACATACTCAATAACCCCGTTTGAATCCGCAATGAAAGTCATTACCGGGCTTTGCTCCAATGCCTGTGTAATTTTATGAACAGTCTCATCGACCTTTTGACGGTTGGTGATGTCATGACAATTACCGAGAATACCGCTTATTTCTTTATCATGCAAAAGATTTAAAGCTTTGAATTCGATCCACTTAATCGAACCTTCTTTTGTGTAATGCCTGAATTTCATTACTTCAGGAGTTTTAGGATTTTGTAAAAGTCGGATCCAGAAATCCTTAAACTTTAATTGGTCTTCCTGAATAATTTGTTTAGAAAATTCTGTTCCTAAAATTTCCTCAGGTTTTAAACCCGAAAAACTTACGATGTTTGGACTTATATATTTAAAAATTGTTTCCGAATCCAAAATTATAATGACATCACCTAAGTTTGCCATCATTTTTGAATAAAACAGATCTCGTCTAATCAATTCATCCTTGTTCAGAATATTGGTATACAGGGCACCGGCCATATTGCTGATGAAGGAAAGTATGGCGATGTCGTTCGAATTGTATGCATTTGGTTTTGAATCGACAATTCCAAATGCTCCTACAACCTGATCACCATTCATAACAGGCAAATAAAGCCTTGACCTAACGTAAAAAGATCCTACACTATGGTTCTGGTGATCTGAAGAAAAATTCAGGGTATCTTTAACATAGTCCATTTTTCCGGAAGTATAAACCATACCAGGATGCCTGTCAATGGCAGTTTCATCCGCCTTTTTGAATTCAGTCGGATTGAATCCTTTGGCATAAAAAAGTTTCAACCTGTTTTCTTTTGGATCGAATAGGTAAAGTCCGGTATGCTCAGACGAAAATATCTCTTCCAATATTCTTTCTATAGATTCAATCATCTCCTCAAGAGTATCAATTCTAGAAAAGGCGGAGGCAAATTGATCTAAGCGTTTTATAATTTGAAGATAGGAGTGTTTCATTACCAATACTTCGTCTTGTATATATTTTACTGATTAATCTGTTCCAATTATTATACTTTTTTTTGCTCACCAAATTTTCTTTCTCCCCAATGTTGGATGACCTTGGTGAGAATGTCAATCTTCATCGGCTTAGAAATATAATCGTGCATACCTGCTTCAATACACATTTCATAGTCTCCAGCCATTGTGTTGGCAGTCATGGCAATGATCAAAGGACTTTCCTCCTTTCTGTGTTCTTTGATGATCCTGGTTGCCTCAAAACCATTCATGAGTGGCATCTGAATGTCCATAAATATTAATTCATAGTTTTTGCGTTTTAGAGCTTCCAGTGCTTCAATTCCATTTGCTGCCAAATCTGTCTTGTATCCCAACAACTTGAAAATATTGGTGATTAGTTTTTGGTTGATCAGGTTGTCTTCAACAAGTAAAATGGTGAATGGATATTTTTTTGCAGTTTCACTAAGTTTTTCAAAATCAGTAGTTTTTATGGATTCCGTTTTTTTATTCGGAGACAAAACTTTAGCAATAACTTTAGCCAATTGTGTGTGCTTGATCGGCTTGTTCACATAATAAGAAAATAGTTTATTTAATTCGGGCGATCCAGTATTAGATCCAACAGAAGTTAACATGATAAGTGGAAGTTGTTCCATTGACATGTTGGTTCTGATTTCGCGGGCAAGCATAACCCCATCCATTTCAGACATTTTCATATCGAGAATACCCAAGTCATATTTGTCATTTTTCAGTAATTCAAGTGCTTCTTTCCCGGATGCTGCGGTGGCTACCCTGATACCCCAATAATCACATTGTAAACTTAGAACTCTTAGGTTGGTTTCATTGTCATCGACGATTATCACCGATTTACCTCGAATAGATGCGATTGATTCTTCAAATTGTTCACCCTTGTTTTCGGGAGAACAATATTTTGTTTTGATTGTAAAATGGAAGGTTGAACCGATACCCTCCTGACTCTCCACCCATATATTGCCGTTCATTAGTTTTACCAGATTGCTTGAAATTGCAAGGCCGAGACCAGTACCTCCATAATTTCTTGTTGTTGAACTATCCACCTGCATAAAGGGAGTGAAGAGAGAATCAATTTTATCAGATGGAATCCCAATACCGGTATCTTTAATTGAGAACTCTAGTATTACATTCTCATCATCTTGCGAAACAGTTGAAATATGAATGAAAATGTCTCCGGTCTTTGTAAATTTGATGGCAT
>CAIRSO010000007.1 GCA_903881215.1 uncultured Bacteroidia bacterium | reverse complement strand
CCTCGGCTTTTTCCTTGGCCACTTTAAGTTCAATATTATTTATCAAAAGTTCCTGGGTACGTTCTTTGACTTTAATATCCAGAATCTTGTTCTGATTTTTCAATTCCTGTTGGAGATAACTTGAGAAAAGCAGGTTCTTAATGCGCAAGCCGACTTCCAGTAAATCGAAAGGTTTGGTTAGAAAATCACTTGCCCCATTTGATAATGCCTTTATCTTTGCATCATTCGTAATATCCGCAGTTAGCACAAGAATAGGGAGGAAGGATTTTTCCGGGTTGAATTTTTTTAACTGATCCATTACCTCAAAGCCGCTTAGCCAGGGCATAGTTAAATCAAGCAGTATCAAATCTGGTTGAAAACTATTATACAAAGTGACAACATTTCTTGGATCTGTGGTTGTTTTGATATTAATATAACCCTGCATCTCGAGTAATCCTTCAAGTACATCAATATTGGCCTCCTGATCATCTACAATCAGGATATTGGCTTTTTTTAAAGAGGGGTCAATCATAATACTAAATATTTAGTAAGGCATAAAGGAAAACAATATTTCAAAAAAAACAGACAACAAATTCATCAATTATTTTCAGGATAATATTTAAATCCAAGGGTTTGGTGATGTATCGTTTAGTATCTGCCACCATTATACATCTTCGCTTAATGGAAAATCGACCCAAAATGTACTTCCTATTCCGGGTTCGCTTTCAACACCAATCTGTCCCTCCATGGCATCAACTAATTTTTTAACCACAGACAAGCCGAGACCAGTACCCTCTGTATCTGTTTTCTCTGCACCAATACGTTCAAAAGGGTTAAAAAGTTTATGCAGATTTTCCGTTGCAATTCCCTGACCGGTGTCTTTAATGGATATTCTTACTTGAGTGACATTCGGTTTATTTTGTGAAATCAGTCTAACTTCTATTGTTGCTGTGCCTCCTGGTTTGTTATATTTGATGGCATTGTTAAGCAAATTCAGGATAATTTGCTTTAGGCGCCGTTTATCTGACCTTAGAGAAAGATAGTTGTTTTCAGATTCTATGAATTCAATATTAATCTGTCGTTTTTTCGCTTGTTCACTGACAAGTTCCACCATTTCATGAATAACGCCGAATATTTGGACAGGTTCAAACGAAAGTGACAGATGACCTGCCTCAATGCGTGATATATCAAGTACTTCGTTGATCAGATCCAACAGGTGTTTGCCGCTGCGTTTGATGTGATTTACTCCTTTCTTTTGTCCCGGATTTAAATCACCCATTTCGAGTAGTTGCGCAAATCCCAGAATTGAATTCATTGGAGTTCGGAGTTCATGACTCATCCTTGACAAAAATTCGCTTTTAGCCATATTCGCGCGCTCTGATTCCAATCTGGCCTTCATAATTTCATCCTCCGCTTTTTTACGATCTTCAATTTCCTTGACAAGACTTATGTTTGTTTCGGCAAGCTGTTCTGTCCTTTGTGTTATTTTCAATTCCAGATTTTCATTCAACTCACGAATTTCCTGTTCGGATTTCTTGCGCTCAGTAATATCTTCCTTGATGGCCAGGTAGTTGGTAATATTCCCATTGATATCAGTTATTGGTGAGATGGTTGTTGATTCCCAGTAAAGCTCTCCGGTTTTCCTTTTGTTGTGAAAAATTCCATACCAGCTATTTCCCTCAGATATTGTTTTCCAAAGAACATCATACTCTTCAGGGCTGGTCTTGCCTGATTTTAAGACTCTTGGATTTAGACCATATAATTCTTCCAGCGTGTAACCAGTTGTTTCGCAGGCTCTTGTGTTGGCATATTCGATATTTCCTTCGATATTTGTAATAACAATAGTTACCGGACTCTGCTCAACCGCACGGGACAATTTCATTTTCTCTTCCTCCACAAACAAACGTTCCCTTTCAATATCAATGGCTTCCAGAGCATAACTTATATTCTCTGCCATCTCTGAAAGTAGTTTTATTTCATCATCATTAAAAAAATGAGGAGTTGAAGAATAAAGATTAAAAGCTGCAAAAACCTTGCCGAATTGTTTTAAAGGCAATGTTATGGATGAATGATATCCGCGTTGCAATGCCTCATTTTTCCAAAGAATCATATGAGGATCATTAGCAATATCGTTGCACACAAAATACCTGCCTTCCCGAAGAGCGGTTCCGGTAGGGCCACTTCCTTCAAAATCTTCAGAAAGCGAGATCTGTTTAATGTTTAGTAGATATCCTTCCTCATAACCTTTTGTGATTATTGGTGTGACCACATTGGTTTCAAGGTTCACTATTCCGACCCAAACCATTTTGAATTGACCAAATTCAA
Source organism: uncultured Bacteroidia bacterium (assembly GCA_903881215.1). GTDB lineage: Bacteria > Bacteroidota > Bacteroidia > Bacteroidales > Prolixibacteraceae > CAINVV01. Next base: position 888 of record CAIRSO010000007.1, on the reverse strand, counting down.
TGGAAATGCGGCATACTTCATTTAATAGAATGCTTTTGTCCTTGCATTTTACAATAGCCTGATTGATATGGCTGATAACCGCATATAACCTGCTGCCCTTAATAATTTTAGCCTCTGCTTGCAACCGTTCCGTAATATCATGAACAATTGAGTACAGCATTGTTATATTTCCAAATTGAATCGGACCTGAATATACCTCCACATCCCTAATTGCTCCATTTGCTATCCTGTGCCGGAAGATAAAGTGATTTCGATCTTCATTGATTGATCTTTGCATCTCTACCATAAGTTCATCCATTGATAGAGTATTGATATTGGAAATGTTCATGCTGCACATTTCTGAATGTGACCAACCATAGTATCTGCATGCAGCAGGGTTGGCATCTGTTATTTCACCTGTTTCAGGATTAATAAGAAGCATGACTGAATGGTTGTCGTTAAAAAAAGTTTTGTAACGGATTTCACTTTCTTGTAGTCTCTTCTCGGCAATTTTTCTTTCACAAATATCTCTCGTTACAAATATTAATCCGGTTGGTACCCCGTTGCTGTCTTTTATAAATTCCCCGTTAACTTCCACATCTAAATGAGTCCCATCAGATCTGAGACCTATATATTCTTCAGCACCAGGAAATTCACCCCGAAACATTTTCGCAATATTTTCGGAAGCTCTTCCATAGTCCTGTTCAGAAATGTAATCAAAAAATGTACTTCCAATGGCATCGTCGGGACTTTTAAGTCCGAACATCTCGATTACTTTAGGCGAGGAGAATTTAATTCTTCCTTCCAAATCAGCAATGGTAATAACGTCAGGAGAGGCGTTTAAGATAGATTTATATAGTGCTTCGCTGGATTCCAGTTCAAGCTCAATCTGTTTGCGTTCAGTTATAT
>CAIRSO010000006.1 GCA_903881215.1 uncultured Bacteroidia bacterium | reverse complement strand
TTTTTTTTTTTTTGTTAGATATATCGTGTAAAGACGCAGCATGCTGCGTCCCTACCCGTAAAATTATTTCGAATACAATTCGACGATCAGCTGTTCCTTAATGTTTTCAGGAATCTGATCGCGCTCCGGATAACTCATAAATTTGCCGGTCATCATGCCACCGTCCCATTCAATCCAGGGATATTGGTTACCACGGCCAGACAATGAGTTGGTAATAATCTCCATTGATTTTGAACGTTCACGAACCGAAACCAGGTCACCCGGGCGCAGTTCCATCGAAGGGATATTCACAACTTTTCCATTCACAAGGATATGCCTGTGTCCGATGAGCTGACGAGCTCCGTCGCGGGTTGGTGAGATTCCCATTCTGTAAACCACATTATCAAGACGTGATTCAATAAGCTGTAACAATACCTCACCTGTGACACCACCTTTACGGGCTGCTTTCAAAAAAATATTCCTAAACTGACGCTCAAGGATACCATAGGTATATTTGGCCTTCTGTTTTTCCATAAGCTGGGTGCCGTACTCCGAAACCTTAGCTCTGCGCTTGGTTTGACCGTGCATCCCCGGTGGATAATTCTTCTTTTCGTAACTTTTATCAGGACCAAAAATTGGATCTCTGAACCTTCTTGCAATTCTGGATTTTGGGCCAATGTATCTTGCCATGGTAATTGATATAATTAAGTGTTAAACTCTTCTTCTTTTCGGCGGACGGCATCCGTTATGAGGAAGCGGTGTGATGTCCACAATCTCCATAACCTCAATACCGGCGGTATGAAGTGTGCGAATCGCCGACTCGCGACCTGCACCAGGTCCTTTTATGAATACCTTTACTTTGCGAAGTCCAAGGTCAAACGCAACTTTGGAAGCATCCTGGGCAGCCATCTGTGCTGCGTAAGGCGTATTCTTTTTGGAACCCTTAAAACCCATCTTACCCGCAGAAGACCAGCTGATAACTTGTCCGCCATTGTTGGTAAGGGTAATAATGAGGTTGTTGAATGATGCGTTGACATAAGCTTTTCCTATTGTGTCAACCTTTACAACCCTTTTCTTTGAACTTTTTTCAGTCTTTGCCATATATTAATTTACTACGTTCATGAACGATTAACCCTTGGTTGCCTTCTTCTTGTTGGCAACGGTTTTTTTCCTGCCCTTGCGGGTACGTGCATTGTTCTTGGTACTTTGTCCGCGAACAGGCAATCCTAAACGGTGGCGGATTCCACGATAGCATCCGATATCCATCAATCGTTTGATATTCATCTGAACCTCAGAACGTAAAGCTCCTTCGATTTTAAAATTATCATTGATGACAGCACGGATCTTATTCTGCTCCTCGTCGTTCCAGTCCTGAACTTTTTTATTTCTGTCCACGCCTGCCACATCAAGGATCTTTTGAGCATTGCTTCTTCCAATACCGAAGATATAGGTCAGCCCAATTTCACCCCGTTTATTCTTAGGTAAGTCAATACCTGCAATTCTGGCCATATTAATCCAATTTTATGTTTGTAATACCTTAACCTTGTCTTTGTTTAAACTTCGGATTTTTTTTGTTAATGACATATAATTTGCCATTTCTACGAACGATCT
>CAIRSO010000005.1 GCA_903881215.1 uncultured Bacteroidia bacterium | reverse complement strand
TATCAAAGGAGACCTTTACAGAATTGAATTTTGAGACATCATAGAGCTCCTTGAAAATACCTTTATTTAAAAATGGTTTCATATCGAATTGTCGCAATTCTCCATTCTCATATGTTAGAATAAGATTGTAATTATCAATGGGCTTTACCCTCTTTACTATAGGATACATTACATCTTTCACTTTAAAGGTTCAATTGAAAATGGTTTTTCTCCATTTTGACACAATTCCCAATCGGCAATTAACTCGTCTTTATGAATTTCAATCCAAGCAATAACCAAACGTTGCTGCTTAGAAGGCAATTCCCCGACAATTGTATCCAAAGATAGGATATTTACGACAGATTTATATTCTTGGTAATACACATGAATATGTGGTAGGTTATGCTCTGAAGGTGCATAATACATCCGAATAATAATGCCGAAGAACATCGAAATTGTAGGCATATTCCAATTTATTTATTAGTAGTTCGAAGTTAAACAATTTACAAAATTTAGATATGAGAACGTAGCAGAGCATTTTTAAAATTGTACTGATCTTGTGCATGGCTTCAATTTTAATCTTCAACCTTATCAGCAAATTTAGGTTTTAAAACCGTTAACTGCAAGATGATGGCCAAAACTACCGGGATTGCCAGAAAGGCAATATCCGGTCCCAAACTACCTGCATCTGTTGATTTTCCGAGGTAATTTGTGATCACAGCGCCGGCCGAGATTCCGGTCATGTTCATCAGACCGTAGCCGGCGGCCCGGTGACGCGGGGAGACAAACTGGCAAAGAATTGGCATGCTGTTGGCATCAAACATCCCGAATCCTAGTCCGAAGAGAACCGCACCGCCAATGACAGTAAAAGTACTCTGACCAAACCCAAGAAGCAGCAGAGCAGGAACCATCATGGTCAATCCGATCACACCGGTAAAAATGCGGCCCCTGACATTGAATTTGATCCAGTGATCGGCCAGCAATCCTCCAAGAATGACACTGATCAGCGAGGAGCCTGCGATGGTTATGGTGGCCATGGGTCCTGCGATAGCCATATCAAGATGCAGCGAGGAGGCAAAAAGGGTTGGCATCCAGTTTTTCACCGCCCATCCGGGGAACGAGGGAGCCGAAAAATAGAAGAGAATGACCCAAAATGGAACCATTCCAAACAACATGCCCAGACTGTTTTTGATCGATTGAAATCCACTCACGGCTAACGCTTTCTTTGGCGCAACCACTACCTGACGGTTCTCCCTCAGGAAGAATACCAGGACCACACTGTAGGCAATGCCAATCAGTCCGAAGAGATGAAATGCAAGTTGCCAGGAATACTGGTTAGCAACTGTCGCTCCAAAACCGCCCAACGCCTGACCGAAATACAATCCGGAAAGGTGAATCCCCACGGCCAGCGAGCGTGTGGTGCCCCGGTGGTAATCTGCTATCAACGCCAATCCGGCCGGGATATACAACGCCTCGCTGACTCCCATGACCGCACGCAAGGCATACAATTGGTTAAATGTAGTGGCATAACCCATGGCCAGTGTGACTGCCGACCAGACCGCGAGACTTCCGACAATCAGCCACTTGCGGTTGACTCGGTCGGCTATCAGTCCGGCCATCGGACTCATCAGCGCATAGATCCAAAGGAAAATGGCCATCAGCCGACCGAAATTTTCGGCCTTCTCGAGTTCATGGATATCGCCCATCATCGCCACTTTCATGGTCGACAGCATCTGGCGGTCCATGTAATTGAGCATGGCAACCATCCAAAGGAGCGCCACGACGACCCAGGGATAGATTTTGTTGTATTGTTCTTTAGTCATTAAAAATTAGTAGTTAACACCTAGAATAGCAGCTATTTAATACACAAATCGTCAGGGTTCTGTCTACAATCCCATATTGAGTGAATGACAATTTTGTCATTGTCATATTCATAGAAAAGAATATAATCATCAACGATAAGTCCTCTAACAGATTCAATTTCTGTATTAAGACCAATGTCAGGATGTTTTATAAGGATTAGAAGCTCTCTATTTAACTTTTGGTATACTTTGGCGGAATAAGTCTTACTCTTGTTTCTTTGAGCGTAAAACTCCAGCATTTCGAAGAGTCTGATCTCGGCTCTATGCGACCATATTATCTTGCGCTTAGCCATCCCGAAACTTTTTTATCCAGGAGTTCTTGCTCAATGAAAAGACCTTGTTCAATCTCTTTCCTGGACGCAATGATTTCGTTTCTTTGCTCAACTGTCAAAGAGATAACTTCTGTATCAGTTTTTGATTCCAGAATAGTCTTTAGTGCCTTGAGAAATGAAATGTCATTTATCTCAGTAATCCTATGTATCAAGACTTTCTTGAGTTCAATCGTTGTCATGGCTATTCTCTCTATTTCTTACAAAGATAAAAATATTTTTATGTCAAGATAACCACAGCCTCGTAAGGCAGCTTATTGCCTATTCCCGTAAATCGCCAACGAAGGTTCTTTCCCTTTAAGGAATCCCTTTATCCCGATTTCTTCTCCTCCATACTGCTCAAATGCAAATCCAGCGCCTTCACAGAGATCTGTATTTCAAGGAGCGAAAGACCAAGCGATACAATCAATAGCAGCAGAGCCACCCCAAACACCCAAAACGCTTCACTCTGGTAGCCGGTGTAAATCAGGAACATCGTCAGTACACACAGAAACAGGCTACTCACCCCAAATATCTGCATGTTTTTGGTCAGATAAAGCCTCCGGCGTAGGTTGGCGATCTGGCCCAGCAAAATCTCATCCTTGTTGACAAGAAATTTGGCATGCAAATCCCTGATCAGCGCCGCATACCCCAGGAAGCGGTTGGTGTACGCAAGGAGGATGAGGGAGATGGCGGAGAAGAGGAGGGCGGGGGTGGTTAAGGTGAATTCGTTCATTGAGGTAGATTATTAAAAAGAGGGGGCGAGGGGGAGACTGGGCGAGGGGGAGACTGGGCGAGAGGGCGAGGGGCACCATCAAAAGTTAAGTCAAGTTAAGTCAAAAGTTAAGTCGAATATTTTAATTTATTTCAGCTTAACCTATAAATATCTTTTAATTGAAGGAAATTTGAGAGCTCCACTCACCCACTCTCCCCCTCGCCAAGTCGCCCCCTCTTTAAACTATTTCAGTAATTCAGCGATGCGCTCGCGCAGCTTCTCAGCCCGCAAATTCTTGCCGATGATCTTGCCGGTTTTGTCGACCAGCAGATTGGCCGGAATGGAGTTGATACCATACATTTTGGCGGTGGCATTGCTCCAACCCTTCAAGTCAGACACCTGCGTCCATGTAAGTTGGTCGGTTGCAACTGCCTTCAGCCATTTGGCCTTGTCGGTGTCATAAGAAACGCCCATGACATGAAATCCCTTGGCGTTGTAGTCTTTCCAGACTGCCACGACATTCGGATTCTCACCCCTGCATGGACCACACCAGGATGCCCAGAAATCGATCAGGGTATATTCGTGTTTGGCATACACTTCAGAAAGTTTTATCGGTGTATCGATGGAATCATTCTGTGTGAAATCAGGCGCAATCTTTCCAACAGCCACTGATTGCAATACAACTACACGGTCTGCCAAAGATTTGGCACTTGAACTCTTCATAACGTCAGCCGAAAATTTTGACAGATAGCCTTGAATTTCATCAGCTTCCATACCGTACTGAATCTGCTGCAAAATTACTGGAGCCACAAAAGAGTTCGGGTTTCCGGCTACGAAATCCTTTTGCATGGCTGTCTGAAGATTGTCAAGCGAATCAAGCTGCTTTTCCAGACCTGCCTGTTCCGTAAGATTGGCTACTTTTTTAGCTTCCGAATATTTGCCATAAAGTTCCTTTATCTTCTCATTCAGCACGGCACCCTTATCGTTGAGTGCTTTCATCTCATCCTGGCTGGCAGATCCAGTAAAGGTCAAATTCTTTAAATCATCGACTTTCCCGGTTACCTGGATAACTTTGTTCTCCAACAGTACAAAAATCTGCTTGCGTTCCCCCAGCACGATGAAGAACACATCCGGCACATCGACTGCACCTTTCAACACAAATATTCCGCCAACGCTTTTGGCTGAATCGAGTGTGGTAGTTTCCCCGGCAATCCGCTGTTTCAGGTAGACAGTGCCGTCGGCTAGTCCTTCAATGTTGCCATTGAGGGTGAATTGGGGTGCGGGCTTGCTGCAGGCACCAAAAGCAATAGCAATAACAAATAAATAGAATAAATTTCTCATTGTTGAAAAGTTTGAAATGTTTGAAGGGTTTATGTTGTTTAAAATATTGAAGAGTTTCTGTTGTTTGAAGGGTTTGAAAAATTTAAGAGGTTTATAATGTTTAAGGGGCTAAACATTTCAAACTTTATAAACTTTTCAAACCCTTCAAACATAATTTACACATCACATATAAGTATGCATTTGCGCAGTGCCGCCAGCTTATCCGGATTGGCCGGGACAAATTCCTGTCCGACGAAACCCTTGTAACCCGTATCCACAATGGCTTTCATGATGGCCGGATAGTAAAGTTCCTGCGTCTCATCCAGCTCATGCCGGCCGGGAACACCTCCGGTATGAATATGCCCGATGTACTTGCTGAATTTACGGATGGTATCGATCACGTTGCCCTCCATCAGCTGCATGTGGAAAATATCATACAACAGTTTAAACCGCTCAGAACCCACCATCTCACAAAGAGCAGCGCCCCATGAAGTATGGTCGCACTGGTAATCTTTGTGCCCATAGCTGTTGAGCAATTCCATGATAATGGTCACGCCATGTTTTTCGGCCAGGGGCATCAGTCGGCGCAATCCTTTTGCGCAATTGATCATTCCTACCTGGTCATTCTGACCTTCCCGGTTACCGGAGAAACAGATCAGATTCGGAACGCCGGCCGCAGCTGCCTTGGGAATCATCGCCTCAAAATCGGCCACCAGCTTGTCGTGGTTTTCGATTCGGTTGAAGCCCTTTGGAATGCCCCAGTCGGTTGCATAGCCGACAGCACATTTCAGTCCATGAGCCTTCACGGTAGCCCAGTCTTTCTCCTGCAGCAACTCGATCGACTCGATGCCCATCTCCTTGCAGGCTTTCGCCAGATCGTCGAGCGGAATATCGCCATAACACCACTGGCTCACCGAATGCCGGATATTGCCTTTCAATCCGGCGGCTGCCGTCTCAGCTGCCTTACTCTCAGAAAACGGAATAGCCGCGGCCGACAGCGCCACCGAAGCAGCTGTCTTGCCAATCATTTCTCGTCTGTTCATATAGATGTTTCGTTTTTAGTTGATTTGAATGAATGGCACTAATTTAAATAATTTTTGAATGTAAATTAATCTTGCGATATTTGGGTGTTTCAGGCTCACTACTTTCAACTATTAACTATTACTACAATGAACCGCATACTTAGTTTCCTTCTTCTGGGGATGCTGCCGCTTTTGGTACCCGCGCAGATGCTGAATTTTTCAAAGACTTCAATTTTCAATGCCAACGCAAAAAACATCCAACTGACCAAAGCTGCTTCTGTTTTGCAGGAAGAGCTTCTTATTCACACAAAAATTTTGCCTGCTTTCGCCGGAAAGCCAATCTCAGGAGACAATCCACAAATCATCATTTGCCTCGAAAAGGAATCCTCAAAACTTCCGCCTGCCGTAGCCACTGCCCTGAATCTTCTGCCTCCTACCGGGAATGATGGATATAAAATAACCCTCATCGACAACAAATGTCTCGTCATTGCCGGTCATGATGAGCGTGGAGCCCTTTTTGGTGTAGGTTATGTGTTGCGAAAAATGGAACTCTCAGGACTCAAAATTCTGCTTCCGGATCATCTGTCTATCTCCTCAACACCAGTCTATCCCATCCGCGGTCATCAGTTGGGTTACCGCCCGAAGACCAATGCCTATGATGCCTGGAGTGTCGCACAATTCGACCGCTACATCCGCGATCTCGCACTCTTTGGAGCCAACAGCATCGAGATCATGCCTCCCCGAACCGATGATGATGCCACCAGCGTAAACATGAAACTTCAGTCCATCGAAATGATCGTTGAGCAGTCAAGAATTTGCCAATCCTACGGAATGGATGTGTGGATGTGGTATCCCAATATGAACAAAGACTACGTTTCACCGGACTCAATCCGGGTGGAACTGGCCGAAAGAGAAAAAATCTTCAGCATCCTGCCCAAACTGGATGCACTTTTCGTTCCCGGAGGCGATCCCGGCGACCTCGAACCGGATGCCTTATTCAGTTGGCTGGCAAAAGAGGCGGCTGTTCTCAAGAAATACCATCCCAAAGCCAAAATCTGGATCTCGCCACAGGCCTTCAAGCCGAGTACCATCTGGTATGCCGATTTTTTCAGGCACATCAACAGCAAACCCGAATGGCTGGGTGGCGTGGTGTATGGGCCGTGGATAAAGATGCCCCTGCCGGAAGTTCGCAGGGTAACAGATCCGACTATTCCCATCCGCCTTTACCCTGATATCACCCACAGCTACAGTTGCCAGTTTCCGGTTCCCGAATGGGATCTGGCTTTTGCCATGACTCTTGGCCGCGAATGCATCAATCCCCGGCCATTAGACGAAAAATTCATCCATAATCTCTATGCTTCTCTGGCACAAGGCAGTATATGCTACTCGGAAGGCACCAATGATGATGTCAACAAATTTATCTGGACCGGCCAGGACTGGAATCCAGCGACACCGGTTATCGAAACCCTTCGTGACTATGCCCGCTATTTCATCGGACCAACATCAATTGAAGGAGTAACACAGGGAATACTTGCCCTGGAGCAAAATTTCAGGGGACCGCTGCTCTCCAATGAGAATGTAGAAAAAACTTTGCAGCAATGGAAGGATATGGAAAGTTCGGTATCCGCCGAAGTGCTGTCCAATCCGCGGTTCCAGAGCGGACTCATCCGTGCTTATTTTGATGCGTACATCCGACGTCGTCTCATTTATGAAACTGATCTGGAGCATCAGGCCCGATCTATTCTCGAGCAGGCCAAGCCTTCAGAGACACTGAAAGCCATTCAGGACGCGCGTTCCACACTACTTCAGTCCAAAGAGCAGCCAATATCACAACACCTGAAAAGTCGTTGTTTAGCTCTATCGGACTCGCTTTACCGAAGTTTCGGAGCCCAGCTTACGATCGAAAAACACCATGCTATGAGCGGCAGGGGCAACTTTATCGACAACATTGATATTCCCCTCAACGACGCCATGTGGATGCTTGATCAGCTTAACCAGATTGAAAAACTTTCGGACGAGTCCCGACGACTGAAAGAAATCTATGCGATGCTGCACCGTACCGATCCCGGACCGGGAGGGTTTTATGACAACCTGGGAAATCCGGCATCCTGGCAACATGTCAAGGCTCAAAAAAGCTGGCAGGAAGATCCGGGAAGCCTGGAATCGCCTCGTGTCAGTTTTGGCGTCGGACTCCAGGGGGTCGACTGGGTAGATGAGATCGTAGCCAAAGGTTTCGCCGGTCAGACTACCCCTCTTGCCTGGATGAACCAGATCAACACCCTCTATTTCACGCCACTTGTGATGGAATATTCAGATCTGGATCCCGGCGCGAAATACACACTCAGAGTTGCCTACACGGGCAGGTTCCGCTCTAAGATGAAGCTCGAGGCCAACGGAATACTTATCCATGATTACATCCGCATGGGCACTAAACCTATTTTTGAGTTTCCATTACCTCCTGAAGTTACCCGGAACGGGAAAGTTACATTCACGTGGAACTGCGCCCAAAACGACAAAGGCGAGGGTGAACGTGGCTCGCAGGTGGCTGAGGTGTGGCTGATCAGGAGGGAATGACGGGGAGATGGGGAGACGGGGAGACGGGGAGACGGGGAGACGGGGAGACTAGGGGACTAGGGGACTTGGGGACTAGGAGACTTGGGGACTAGGAGACGGGGAGACGGGGAGACGGGGAGACGGGGAGACTAGGAGACTTGGAGACTAGGAGACTTGGAGACTAGGAGACTTGGAGACTGGGAGACTAGGAGACTTGGAGACGGGGCGAGTGCGCTGATGAAAGAGTGGGTCAGGTAAACCGGTCCCCGAGCGGAGCCGAGGGGGAGTTTAGGGGACTGAAGAATGAGGGGGCGACGGGGCGAGTGTTGGGGCGTCCTTTTAGCTGTCTAATTGGCCTTTGGAAAAGGGCAACATGGAAACAAAGAAGAGGGAAGAGATTAAAGATCAGCCCCTTTACAATATACTTATTTTAAGATGTCATATTTCAATCATTCGTGCTAATATATATCTACTATGAAACCAGTATTTGCAACTATTGCATTTTTTCTTTTCATTTCCTTATCCGCCAAAAGCGAAAACCCAATTGCGCCTCAAAAGATCGTCCCGGGCCAATATCTGAAAACCTGGCTGCTCCTAGGTCCTATCCCTTTGCAAACTCAGCCTGATCTTGAAAAAACCTACGATCACCTGCCGGGATTCACTACCGACTACCTCACCAAATTTGGCGGCGAGCTGAACCTCTCGGTAAAAGCCGGTGATGTTGTCAAAATTGGCAAAAAATCAGTAGCCTGGAAGTATCATCAATCGACCGATTCGATTGTAGATTTAGTCGTCACACTATCGAAATCCTTTCCAGTTTGTGCCTATGCCTACACCGAAGTGGAGGTTGATGAGGCTGGCGTACAGATGATTGGTCTGGGCTCGAACGACGGGGCCAGCCTCTGGGTGAATGGCACACAGGTTTTCGACTATCCTGCCATGCGTGGCCTCAAAATCGACGGTGACCTGATTCCGGTTCTCCTCAAAAAAGGAAAGAATTCCCTTCTGCTTAAAGTAGAACAGCACGGCAACAAATGGGGATTTTGTCTGCGGTTTCATAATTTTTCGGCCAAAGACGCACTCGAACGTGGCGATCTCTTCAAGGTCTGGGCCGACGAAACCGGCATCGCCAGCGTGGTATCCTCCTATTCGCCAGAGGTTTTGAACAGCATCGTTCAAAAAATAACAATTGCCATCAGCGATAATGGCGGAAACAGAATACTTGAGGAAGAACGTTCCTCCAACTTTTGCGCCCCGCTGAAAATCCCTTCTTCCAATTACCAACCCTATGTTGCAACCCTAAAAGTAGTCTTGAAAACGAGTGCCATCCTCGAAAGAAAAATCGATTTCACTGCCGGAAAAAGGGTTGAATTTGCCCTTTTTAGCAACGGAAAATCGGACTACCGAATCGCCCTCGCAGCCAATGCCTCCGAATCCGAAAAATGGGCCGCCAAAGAATTGCAGCATTGGCTCCAGGAAATCAGTGGAGTCGAACTGCCTTTAGTTGCCGAAGATTCAACCTTTCACGGCCCCCAAATCTTCATCGGCACCCCCAGTTCAACCACTCGTCCCAGTCGTCCTCTCGTCCCAGTCATTCCTTCATCCACTCGCCCCCTCTCCCAGTCCCTTAGTCCCCTAGTCCTTCCTTCAACCACTCCCCCCCTCTCCCAGTCCCCTAGTCCCCAAGTCCTTCCTTCAACCACTCGCCAAGTCACCCAGTCACCTAGTCCCCAAGTCCTTCCATCTGCCACTCTCCCAGTCTCCAAGTCCCCAAGTCCCCAAGTCTCCCAGTCCTCTCTCGAGTCCTTCCGCTACTTCAACATCGGTCCCTCCATCTACATCACCGGAGGCCCCCAGCGCGGCACGATGTACGGCGTCTTCGAATTTCTGGAGCGCGAGCTGGGATGCCGCTGGTATACCCCAACTGTGAGCATCATCCCCAAACGGCAGGAGCTGAAATTTGTCTGGTTCGACCATGCCGAAAAACCGGGAGTCCGGGTACGGAACGACTTCTATTTTGAGGCTTTCGACCCCACCTGGGCCGCCCGCAACAAGATGAACGGCGCCATGGGTTACCGCGAACAACCCGGCGGCATCGAGAGTTACTGGTCAGTGCATACTTTTTTCCCGCTGATGCCGCCAGACGAATTCTACAAAAAACATCCGGAATATTACAGTCTGATCGATGGAAAGCGGATTTTCGAGAGGGCGCAGCTATGCCTCACCAACCCGGATGTGCTCCGGATCATGACCGACCGTATCAGGAAAAGAATGCGCGAAAGTCCGGAATACCTGATCTACGATGTATCCCAAAACGACTGGTACAACCCATGCCAATGCGATAAATGTCAGGCTATTGCCAAAGAAAAAGGAGGCGAATCCGCGGTCGTCATCTGGTTCGTCAACCAGGTGGCAGAGGCCATCGAGAAGGAGTTTCCCGATAAATTCATCGGCACATTGGCTTATCAGTACACCCGTACGCCGCCCAAAAACATCTCTCCCCGAAACAATGTGGTGGTTCGGCTTTGCAGCATCGAATGTTGTTTCGCACATGATTTCAACTCCTGTCCGGAGAACAAATCATTCCTCGAAGATCTCAAAGGCTGGTCGGCCATCGCGCCCCACATGTACATCTGGGATTACGTGGTCAACTTTGGCCATTATGTGATGCCCTATCCCAACTTCAGGGTACTGCAGTCCAACATTCAGTCGTTCCGCGACAACAACGCCATCGGTATCATGGAGCAGGCTGCCTATCAAAGCCGCGGTGGTGAATTTTCTGAGTTGCGCGCTTACCTGATTTCCAAACTATTGTGGAATCCGGAGTGCAACACAGAAGCAGTTATCAATGATTTTATGCCAGGCTATTACGGTCGCGCCGGAAAGTTCATCCGGCAATATTTTGATCTGCTGCACAATCGGATCACCCCGGACACGCACATCCACCTGGGATTAACACCCGGCGACCTTATCTTCTCTGACGATTTCGTGCAACAATCCTACGATATTTTCAGGGAGGCCATCAAAGTGGCCGACAATGACGATATAGTGCGCCGGGTCGAGATGTGCTCACTTCCGGTTCTGTACCTCAAATGCCGCCGCACTCCGACCATCGCCCGACAGGACGGCACCTACGAATCCTTCTGCCGAATCGCCAAACGCGAAAATGTGACCCATTATTCGGAAGCGGGGGAGGTGGAGAGAAGGGCATTTCATAATTTTGTGGAGAAGGAGAAATGAGAGGAAGGACTGGGAGACTGGGGAGACTTGGGGACTAGGAGACTGGGGGACTGGGAGACTGGGAGACTGGGGGACTGGGGGACTGGGAGACTGGGGGACTGGGAGACTGGGGGACTGGGAGACTGGGAGACTGGGGGACTGGGAGACTGGGAGACTTGGCGAGTGGTCAAAATGAGACTAGTGATACTGATATTTATTTTGCCAAATTCTGAAATCATTTCCTCAAATCATTTTAATAACTTTACACATCACATCATAAAATTTTAAAATCTCAAAAAATCCCATTTCATCATTTCCTCAAATCTTACATCCCCCAGTCTCCCTGTCTCCTAGTCTCCTAGTCAATATCACAAATTTTCTATCATTTTCAAATCTTTTCATTTTCCTCAACCATGATCCACTTCGCCAAAAACTCCGAACTTGAAATTGCCGTACGTCAACCGGGAGCCGAGCTCTCCTCCATCAAATCGCTGAAAACCGGCATCGAATACATGTGGGATTTCAAACCGGCCATCTGGAACAGTACGGCTCCGGTTTTGTTCCCCATTGTCGGCAATTTGAAAGAAGGCTTTTTCCTCTGGGAAGGAGAGAAATATTCACTGCCACGCCATGGTTTCATCCGGGATAATCCGGATCTTTTGCTAACCGGCATTACCGCTGATTCCCTGACCTTCGGAATGGAATCGAGCAAAGAGACCCACAAAATCTATCCTTTTGATTTTGAGTTTAGCATCCAGTTCAAACTGGAAAATAAAAAGATCCATGTTAATCATACCGTCACCAATACCGGCAATTCAGAGCTTTTGTTTTCATTGGGTGCGCATCCTGCTTTCAGATGCCCTATCCACGCTACGGAAAATTATGATGACTATTATTTGGAATTCGATCAGACAGAAACAGCAGATACCTGTCTGTTGCATGAAAGCGGACTGATTGGCGACAAAAAGGAACGGGTGCTGGACCATTCCAATATCCTGCCGCTCACCCATGAACTTTTCGAAAAGGATGCGCTGATATTCAAAGATCTAATATCAAGAAAAATTACCCTGCGCAGCAAGAAATCAAAGGAGGCACTCTCTGTTACCTACCGGGATTTTCCGCAGATGGGCATTTGGGCCAAACCCAACGGCGACTTTGTCTGCATCGAACCCTGGATCGGCTTTGCGGATAAATGGGACACTGATCAGAGGTTCGAGCATAAGGAAGGGTTGGTGCAACTGGGGGCAGGCGGTGTATTTATAGCTTCGTACACTATTGAGATATGTGAATAAAGACTGGGGGACTTGGGGACTAGGAGACTGGGAGACTGGGAGACTTGGGGACTAGGAGACTGGGGGACTGGGAGACTGGGAGACTGGGGGACTGGGAGAGTGGGGAGTGGTTAGGTTGACCATTTTTCGGGACTTTGGATCATGGTAATTATTTGTCTTTCGATTTGTTCATACTTTTTATCCAAATCGAGAATAATTCCTTCATCCAAATAGCCAAAAGATTGCGCGAAGCTAAGCCAAACCTGCGTCTCTGCTGCCTCTCCTTCACTATCTGAAAGCTTAGCTATAAATGATTTAGGATACCTTCGTTTTCTGAAGGCTTCGGCAATATTTGTGGCTACTGAACGGGAACTTCTTCTGACTTGATCTGTCAGTGAATATTTCTCTTCAAGTGGAAATTCTTTTGTCAAATTATGTATTTGAAGTGCCAGATCAAAGGACGCCTTGAAAACATTCAATTCTTTGTGAGACCGAATTTTCATTTTGAAAAATTAAAGAAGTAATTTGCTCTAGGTTACCTTAAATATAACCTATTTAAACCACTTTCCCAAACTCCAGTGTCCCCAAGTCCCCCAGTCTCCTAGTCCCCCAGTCTCCAAGTCCCCCAGTCTCCAAGTCCCCCAGTCTCCCAGTCTCCTAGTCCCCTAGTCCCCCAGTCTCCTAGTCCCCAAGTCTCCCAGTCTCCCAGTCTCCCAGTCCCCCAGTCTCCTAGTCCCCAAGTCCCCCAGTCCCCCAGTCTCCCAGTCTCCCAGTCTCCCAGTCCCCCAGTCTCCCTACTTCCTCGCCAAGCGCAGCGCCTCAGTCGTCGTAAAGTATTTAACGATCATATTCGGCACTTCCCACTCGGGCAACTTGCCGGCTTTGAGGTATTCGAGGTACTTCTCTGTCACCTGACTGAAATGCGCCTCATGACCCACTTTGTACTCGGCAGGAATTCCAATTTTCCAACTCAGCTCACCCACTTTTTCGAGAGTTAATCCTGCATGAGTTGGATTTTTGACGATGGCATTCTCCAGTTCAGCAGCGAATTCGGGAAGCGGAGTCCCCGGATTGGCATGCACATAGACCGTTGGCACGTATTTCTCAGCCTCGCCCTGCTTGATCTCCACCGAAGCTTTTGAGCCACGAAGGATGGCATAATGGGTATCACCCGACCCTTCCGGAGCCTTGTATTGCCATTCGGCAGTTATTTTGGAGTGAATGCCCTTGATTTTATACAGCATCTCACCATTGGCATATTCATCCAGCTTTCCGTCCTTCACATATTTGGACAGGTTCTCAGGGAAAGTCTCCATTTTGGTGACAGCCTTGAATTCATCCAATGTCAAAACGGTTGGATAGCGTCTGGCTTGAAGCATCTCGATATCTGATTTCTGCAAAATCACGCCGGGGAAACAGCCCCACTGAACCAGGTCGACCAGGTGCGTGGCCACATCCACCATCCCTTCGCCCTGCTGGTCGACGTCAAAAAACCAGCCCGGACGAACAAGTGTCGATCCGGAAACACTTTTGTAGAAAAAGTGCACACTAAAAATCTCGACACCAGGCTTTTCCTTTGTACCTGGCAGCAGTGTGCCAAAAATGCCCGGGTTATGCGAAAGTTCCATTTGCAGCATCGAGGTAATCTCGAACCTTTCGGTCATGATATCGAACAAAATCACCTTCTTGTCAGCGGCAATTTTGAAGGATTCTTCCAGCATGGGGAAGTTTTCAGGTGTGATCACCATCGGCTTGTCGGCAAACACATTCAGCCCTGCCTCGACCGACTTTTTGATGTATTCTGTCTTGATGCGGTTGTTACCGGATAGCACCACCACGTTGCCTGCCTTCTCTTCCAGCATCTTGGCAAAATAATCGGGTGCCGTGTAAACTATTTCGTTCCAGCTCGTTGGACTCTCCTTGCGGGTGCTGTAGCCGGCAATTCTATTCAGATGCTGGGTCAGGTCGGCCCCCTCAGGAGCGTACACGCGAACCTCCGGATTCACCATATCGTACATTTTTTTCTGCACCAGGGCAGCATGAAAATGACCCGGATCGAGCGTAAGCAGGCGAACTTCGCCTTTAGCACCGGTAAAAGTTTTAGCAACCTGTGGTTCTGCGTTTTTCTTTGCAGTGCCGCACGAAGTCAGCAGCGCCAATAGTATGAAAGCCATTTGAAGAGTTTTGGTTGTCATAGAATGATGATTAAATTTTGTTATTCGAATTAAAGAAGTGCCTAAAGTGCCTAGAATGCCTAGAGTGCCTAAAGTTATAAAAAAGCATTCGTACGCAAATGTAAAAAGTTCAAAAAGTGTGCTGATAATTTTGGGCATTCCCAGAGTTTTGATACCTCAGCCCCCCCTCGACCCCTCGGCTCCGCTCGGGGACCACTCCGCTCGGGGACCGTTTCCCTGTTTCATCAAGGCACTCGCCCACTCTCCTAGTCCCCCCTCGGCTCCGCTCGGGGACCGGTTCGCCGTTTCACCGTTTCCCCGTTTCCATTTCCGGAGTCCCGATCGCCAAGTCTCCTAGTCCCCTAGTCTCCTAGTCTCCTAGTCTCCTAGTCCCCTAGTCTCCCAGTCCCCTAGTCTCCCAGTCCTTTCTCAAAACAGCTCCAACCTCTTCGTATGCTGCGACTCATGCAGCAGCAACCACTTCTTCCGTTCGAGTCCTCCGGCATACCCTACCATCTTCCCGTCGCTGCCAATGATCCGGTGACAAGGCACGATGATAGAGATCGGATTCTTGCCGTTGGCCGTTCCCACTGCCCTGGTATTCAGAACTGAGCCGGTTTTGAGAGCGATTTCACGGTAGCTTTTGGTCGATCCGTAAGGAACTTTCAGCAGCTCCTGCCACACCATTTTCTGAAAATCCGACCCATCCGCATCAAGTTCAAGATCAAACTGAAATCTGGTTCCGGCAAAATATTCGTTCAGCTGATGGACGGTCTGCAGTAAAATTTCCGGTAGTTCTTCCGGCTCATCGACCTGCTCATTGCTGAATGACAGTGATTTCAAATGCGTATCATTCGAAACCAGCACGATCCGGCCCACCGGACTCTCCAAACTCGTGAAATAGCTTCTCATGGGTTTTGTCCGAGGATATTTGTTAGTCGCAAACACAAATCTTTCAACCCTTCCGGGGATTCACCACCGGGTTGTTCGATGGTGGCCCAACTATGGTATCCAACTTCATCCAATGCCTTCACGATGGCAGGCCAGTTGTTGTCACCCTCCTGCAGCGCCACCCCAAAGCCGGCCCATTTGCCCTGTTTGTCGGCAATTTTGCGGCTGTATTCCTTGATGTGGATCCGGGCAATTCTCTTACCAAGAATCCTGATCCACTGCTCCGGCCATCCGACCACCAGCACATTCCCGCAATCGAAATAGAATTTCACCATGGGGCTATTGAACTGATCCACATACCTGGAAGCCTCCAGCGGTGATAGCAGAAAATTGTTCCAGACGTTTTCGATGGCGATGGTGACGCCAAGCTTTTCGGCAAGAGGCAGTGCCTTTTTTATTTCGGCGATGGAACGATCCCAGCAGGCATCGTAGCTGACCGTCTCGCTTACCCGTCCCGGGACCAGCAAAATGGTGTCGGCTCCATATATTTTAGCATCTTCCAGGGTTACCTTGAGGGCGTCCACGCCTTGCGCCCTGACGTTCGGATCGGGATCTGACAAGGAATATTTACCATGAAGCGCGCCGCAGACAGAGGGCACCACCAGTCCGGTCTCCTTGCTGGCCCGCAGAACCTCCTCGCGGTTGAGATGGCTCATCACTTCGACCCCGTCAAATCCGGCGGCTTTGGCCGCCTGAAATTTCTCGAGAATGGTCGTCCCAAAACCAATGCTGCCCCACATGATTCCTTTTTTGATTAGAAGCACCGGTTCCGGTTCAGTCCTGGACACCCCGAAATACGGAGCAACCAGCATTCCTAGCGATGCCGCCACGGTTCTCTCTGCAAATTCACGACGTTTCATGTTTGTGGTATTATATAAATTAATCAGCTTCTATGTTTGAATATATTAATCGAAATTAATGCGTTCCGTCCGAAACAAAATATTTTTCATTTTTCAACATCCTACCGCGGACGGTGCTTAGCCGGCATTTCCCATTCTACAAACAGGACGCCGCTCCGCGGCTGGAATTGTGAAAGTGTTTCATTGTGGTTAAAACAAATTTATCTTTTCATTGCCGTCTGCTTTAGCTGACGGACGATAGGGTTAGACACTCCGCCGGCTTTAGCCAAACATGCAAAATTGGGCTAAAGCCTTCCCTAATCTATTCTCCTGATCCGTCAGCTAAAGCAGACGGCAATGAAATATCGCCCTCACCCCCTCTACTCCACTTGGGCAACGTGTCAATTCTTCTTCTCCGTTTCTCTGTTTCAATTCTTCTCCTTTTAACTCTTTCATCAGGGCACTCCCACAGTCTCCAAGTCCCCCAGTCCCCTAGTCCTTCTTAGGATGGCACAGCCTCAATCCCCACCACCGGCACCACTTCCGGTACATCCGGCACCGGCCCAAAGGCATAGCTCTTCGGTCCGAGGGAGAGGCCGGAATTCATCATCTCATCCCAGGTGACATCCTTGCCGGTGTAGGCAGAGATCCTGCCCATCATGGTAATTAGTGTCGAATTGACCTGAGCCTCCGCATCGCTGAACTGCTTCCCGGTACGAATCGCGGTGACGAGATTCACATGCTCCTGCACGTAGGGATCAAGCACTTTCCACGACTGGTCGGCATCGCCATCTTTGGGATAGGGATATTTCCACATCACGGAACCATCCGGATGAAAAAGTGTGCCATTGGCATCGGCATACCCCTTGGTGCCCACGATGACCTCGCGTTTCAGGTTGCTGCATCCGCTAACCTGACGGGCGGCACAATGGGTCTGCATCCCGTTGTCATAAACATAATTTACGCTGAAAAAATCATATTGGTCACCGGAGACCCTGCGTTGCCGGCCGCCCCAGCCCATGCATTTCACCGGATTCTTGCCTATGTGCCAGTTCATCACATCCACCTCATGGATAAACTGTTCCACAATATGATCGCCCGAGAGCCAGCAGAAATTCACCCAGTCGCGGAGCATATATTCCATGTCCGACCACTCCGGCCTTCTCTTCTTGACCCAAAGCGCCCCGCCATTGCGGACTATATGGGCGCTGACAATATCACCAATCTCACCGGCAGCAACCCTTCGGTGGGTCTCCACATAATCCTTCTGGACACGCCGGATGGTGCCACTCACAATCGACAAGCCCAGCTGCTCGGCCTTTTTGGAGGAAACCAGGATGGATCGTGCCCCGACCGGATCGACGGCACATGGCTTCTCCATGAAAATGTGCTTTCCGGCGTTGACCGCAGCCTCGACATGTGCCGGACGGAAATGCGGCGGTGTACACAATAGTATGATGTCTATTCCGGCATCGAGCACTTTTTGGTAACTGTCGAAGCCGACGAAGCATTTCTCGTCGGGTACCTCGATATTTCGCTGCTTCTTCAGTTGTGCCCTCGACTCATCCATCTTGTCCTGGAAGACATCGCCGAGCGCCACGATCTGAAGGTTTGGTCCGGCGTCGACAAAGTTGATGGCCGCGCCGGTTCCCCTGCCACCGCATCCTACCAGTCCGGCGCGCAAAACCTTGCCATCCGGCGCTTTATCCAGCATCGCGGGAGTGGCCGTTTTTAGGTCAGGCTTCGATCCAGGACCCGAGCATGAAAGTAGCAAATTCGCTGCCCCCAATGTCGCGACTGTTCCCAGGGCAGTGCTGGCCAAAAAACTGCGGCGCGAGTATTCAGATTTGTGTTCCATAGCTATTATTTTGTTAAATAGTACTTAGAGTTTGGAGCCAAGAAAGTACTTCGAGTACTTAGAGTTTGGAGCCAAGAAAGTACTTCGAGTACTTAGAGTTTGGAGTACTTAGAGTTAGAGCGACTTAGAGATTGTAATCAAAAATGTAGATTTCAGGTAAATAATCATTTCCATCTCAAATCTCGGGAGTTCTATAACTTTAAGTACGTGAAGTACTCTAAGTATTCGAAGTACTTTCCTAACTTTAAGTACTTGAAGTACTCTAAG
>CAIRSO010000004.1 GCA_903881215.1 uncultured Bacteroidia bacterium | reverse complement strand
GTATCCACCTCAGGATCGTAACCAGTATATTTTGTCCAGGTCCATAAATTATAGCCTGTTGCATAAACACGTAATTGTTCAAGCTTAATCTTACTTAGCAGGCTTTTTGGCAGAGAGTAACCAATAGTTAAATTATTCAATCTTAAAAATGAACCGTCTTCAATTGCCCAGGAATGCAAAATGGCTTTACCCATTGTGGCAGACCATATGGTTGCATTTTTGTTTAGGTCCGCCAACTGTTTAGGGTCAGTTACAACTGCACCAGTTTCCTTACTGATATTTACAAACCGGTTATCCGAATTCATTATATCTAAAATATTTTTATAAAGCCTTGATCCTTGAAATGTTGTGAACAAAATTTTATTGGCATTATAAATATCGTTTCCATAAACCCAGTTGAAAAATGCAGAAAAATCCAATCCCTTAATTTGGGCCGTCAGGTTGAAACCCCCGGTGTTTTTTGGATTGGCATTACCAATTACCACCTTATCAAAGGCATCATTTACTAAACCGTCGCCATTTTGATCTTTTAATTTTAACGATCCAGGCCCTATAAATCTTGGTGCAACGGTTGCCAAATCATTTGGAATGCCAGGTTTAATGGTATATTTGCCATTGGCATAGGTGAAATCATCAAATGAATACATCCCGTCTGTTACATAACCGTACATCAAGCCCACCTGTTCGCCTTCCTTAATCAGATAATCGCCGGTAGGGCCATCCGAAGTTACCCAATTGGAGGATTGCTGCCATGATTTGGTGTCGCCTAGTTTATCGATTCTGTTTCTATTGATTCCAATATTAAAAGACGCCGATAACTTGAAATCCTTTTTTTCAATGATCACACCATTCAATACAATCTCAAGCCCTCTGTTGGATATTTGCCCAATATTTTGCCACTGACTGGTATATCCGGTATTGGCAGGAATCGTGGCTTGTATCAGCAAATCTTTGGTAGTATTCAAATACCCTTCAAAAGAACCGGTCAGGCGGTTTTTGAAGAATCCAAAGTCAAGACCAACATTCCTGGTTACAGTTGTTTCCCATTTAAGCTTTGGATTGGAAAGAATTGAATTGGGGACTAGAGAAGTCGTTGGTGTTGTTTCATTCCCAGTATTAAACAAACTTCCTGTTTTGACAGAAAAAGATTTTTGCCATGCATTGTCTGAGATCCTGTTGTTCCCCGATTCCCCATAGCTGGCGCGTAATTTTAAATCAGACACCCATTTGTTTGCTTTCGACATAAAATGTTCATTTGAAATACGCCATGCCAATGCAGCTGAAGGGAAGTATCCCCATTGGTTTCCAGGAGCAAATTTACTCGAGCCATCTGCGCGGAAAGTCGCAGATGCAAGGTATTTCCCTTTGTAATCATAATTTATACGTCCAAAAAATGATGACAATCTGTTGTTGGGATTTATGGCTGTAACATTTGGGTCTGCCAAACCAAGGGTCATCATGGCAAGAGCGCTTTCTGCAGTAATGTACTTTGGAAAATATTTGGCGGATTGGTTGACTATCTCAGTCTTGGAGTCATTTAGTTCTTCACCAACCATCACATTAATATTATTTCCGGGTAAAAAATCCCTTTTACTGTAAGTCAGAATATTTGCCATCCTGTAACTTTTTGTATCCGTTTTTGCTATCAAAGCAAGCGGCTGTGTTCCATAAACAGTAGATTCATAAGTATTAATCCCATAAAAACGTTTATTGGTATTCGCTACATATTGGTTGCCATATTCAAAGCGATAATTAAAATTATCCGAAAATTTAACCGTTAGTGCGCCACTAATATTTACAAGCAGGTTCTTTGACCGTCGGTAATCATCATTGATTAACTTTACTGGATCTAAAATAAACTGATTTTGGGTATCGAAATTACCTACGTTGGCTAAATTTGCATCTACAAAATCGGAAAGCCCGTTCACAGGATGATATTGCACCGCAGACGATAACCGGCCACCATTAGACGTACCTGCACCGGTTAAATTATAATCAGATAATCTGGTGTTTAGGTCTAAAGTCAACCAGTTGTTAATTTTATTGGAAGTTTTAATCGTCAGATTTGTTCTTGAATAACCTGAACCTATCATAATTTCCTTCTCATCATTACGGGTAAGACTGACATTGTAATTGGACGTTTTAGATCCTCCGGTAAACGAAAGGTTGTTGTACATGCTTGTACCTGTCCTTCCGAACACTTCATCCTGCCAATTGGTTCCCTTCAATTGTTTGTATAAGGATATATCACGGAAATCGCCGAAATAGGTTGCAACAGATGCAGCATCCTGAAGTTCATATTGCCATAATGCATATTCATAAGGGTTAAGAACTGGAAGGGTTTTGGTGATATTTTTTACTCCGTAATAACTATTATAGCTTACCTTTCCTTTACTCTCACTCCCCCTTTTTGTCGAGATCAGAATAACTCCGTTCGCGCCTCTTGCTCCATATATTGCTGTGGATGAGGCATCCTTTAACACGTCAATAGATTCAATATCCGTGGGGGCTATATCATTGATGTTATCGACAGGAAAGCCATCCACAATATACAAAGGCGAATTGTCCTGGGTCAAAGAACCTCCACCACGGATTCGGATTTTAATATCTGCATCGGGCGAGCCTTCCGTTTTAGTTACCTGCACCCCAGCCATCCGTCCAACAATAGCCATTGCTGCAGATGTCACCGGAATATCTTTTAATGCAGCCCCACTTACTGATGAAACAGATCCTGTAAGGTTTTTTCTGATAACTGTGGCGTATCCAATCGCGACCACCTCCTCGACTGCGATAGAGGCTTCTTCCAATACCACATTGATTGTAGTCTTGTTTGTGATGGTTACTTCCTGTGATTTCATGCCGATAAAAGAAAAAATAAGCGAAATGGCTTCAGCTGGAAGTGTAAGATAGAAATTACCATCATTGTCAGTCGTGATACCTGTTTTTGTACCTTTTATCACGACAGAAACACCGGGGATAGGCAATCCGGAACGATCAGTGACTTTACCGGTAATTTTTTTACTGTCTTGTTGCAGGGAGGATGCAGTGCCCGGTTCGGAGGGTTTAATAATGATATTCTTTCCTACTATTTCGTAAATCACTGAATTTCTACCAAATACGGTCGTAAGTACCTCGTCAATTTTGCTGTTTTGAAAATCAACGGTTACACGCTGCTGGTCATTGATCTGCCCGTGGTTGTAAAAGAAGAAAAAATCGGATTGCTTTTCAATGGCATCAAAAACCTCAGAAATGGTGGCATTCTCCATCTTCAGGTTCAGGAGAGCCGTCTGTGAGTAGACGCTTGCGGTCGCCTGCATCACGGTGATCCCCAAAATAACGAGGTAAAATTTCATGATTAGTGTTAATTTTTTAAACAAGAGCTCCCCCCCCCTGTTCAGAATGGG
>CAIRSO010000003.1 GCA_903881215.1 uncultured Bacteroidia bacterium | reverse complement strand
GGGGACTGGGAGACGGGGAGACAGGGAGAGTGGAACTCCGGAGTTAGGAAGGAATATAGTTGAGAGTTGGAGGGTGAGAAGATGGGAAGATGAAAGGGTGAGGGTGAGCGCAGGGGTGGCCCAGTGTGGCCGTCCTCAGACAATCGCTTTCGAAATCGAATCAGCAATAGATACAAATTCTTCTGACGTCAACTTTAGCTTTGGGTTCGAAAAATTGATGTCCTGCTCACTGTTTAATGGAATAAGATGAATATGAGCGTGAGGGACTTCCAGTCCTAAAACAGCAACTCCTACCCTTTTGCACGGGATCGTCTTCCCAATGGCCATGGCGACTTTTCTGGCAAATTCCATTAATCCGGAATAGGTTGCCTTATCCAGATCAAAAAGATAATCGACTTCCTTTTTGGGAATCACCAGAACGTGCCCCTTGGCTAGTGGGAAAATATCCAGAAAGGCTAGAAAATTTTCGTTTTCCGCGACTTTGTAGGAAGGAATTTCGCCAGCAACTATTTTAGAAAATATGGAAGGCATAATTATTTAATTTTCAATGGATTATAACTGAATAATCACCCCTCGGCTCCGCTCGGTGACCGTTTCTCTTCCTATCATCTCACTCTCAACTCTCAACTCTCAGTTCTCAACTCTCAGTTCTCAACTCTCAGTTCTCAACTCTCAGTTCTCAACTATTCACTATTCGCTGTTCACTATTAGTTATTCACTGTCCAAGTTCAATGTTGATAATTTCAAAAGGAATGATCCCGGAAGGCACCTGAATATCCACTACATCACCTACTTTCTTCCCTAACAATCCTTTGGCAATAGGTGTGCTAACGCTGATTTTGGCCATTTTCAGATCTGACTCATGATCTGAGACGATAGTATAAACCATCACAGCATTGTTTTTAACATTTTTGATGGTCACTTTATTTGTGATCTGAACAACATCTGTATCTATTTTAGATTGATCGATGATCCGGGCATTGGCAATCTGATCCTGCAATACAGCAATTTTTGCCTCGAGCATTCCCTGTGCATCTTTGGCTGCGTCGTACTCTGCGTTTTCAGAGATATCTCCCTTTTCGATGGCTTCGCCAATTTGTTTGGATATGGCCGGTCTTTCAACGTTGAGCATCCGGTCAAGATCAGCTTTAAGCTTTTTTAACCCATCTGCGGAGATATAAGTCACTTTGGTCATTCTGTCTTAATTTATCTGATATTATACATAAAAAAACAGAAGAACTCCAAACCTCGGAGCTCTTCCACATTTCTATATCTGACAAATGTAGAAAATATTCTTTTTTAATATGCAAATAGGATGGCAATTTTTTTTTATCCTCATTAAATATTTTTCGATCTGCAATTATGACACAATTGTTTTAAGACATACATGCGTAAATTGGTGTAATCATTCTCCTTTTTGCTATTTTTGTTTCATGATGAAAATTAGATATGGCTCAAAGATCCTGAGCATCAGGACAATTTTATTCAGTTTGCTTTTTACACTTTCGATTGGTTTTCCTGCTTGCACAGATAACCAGAACAACTTTGTACCCTATGCAAAGGTCGACAAATATATCTCTCTGATTAATTATAACAACCTGTTGATTCCAGGTAACTCAATGACCTTCCCGGCAGAAGGATATGCCGGATTAATCATCATTTGTGTCAGCGATCAGACTTACCTTGCCTTCGATGCGTGCTGTCCTTTGGAAGGAATGAAGACGAGCATTGTGGAGACAAACCCCGGTCAAGCAGGAATCGTTTCAAGCAGCAATCCAGTGGCTACCTGCAAAATTTGTGGATCGCAATACATCCTTTATAACGGGGGTTATCCTGTCAAGGGGCCTTCGACACGCAATTTAAAGCAATATCCGGTTACGGTGATGGATAGCAGGATCTGGATACACAACTAAAGAAGGATAAAGGATAAAGTTAAAAGGATAAAGTTAAAAGGATAAAGTTAAAAGGATAAAGTTAAAAGGATAAAGTTAAAAGGATAAAGTAGAAGACGCCGCATTGTTTATTTGCAGCGTCTTTTTTATTTGATCATTGAGATAAAGCGCAATTCAGTTCGAATGCCACTTTATCCTTTTAACTTTATCCTTTTGCCTTCTTTAGTACCTGTAGTGGTCGGCTTTGTAAGGTCCTTCCTTGGGAATACCCAGGTATTCGGATTGTTCGGTGGTCAGGGTTGTGAGCCGAACGCCTATTTGAGCAAGATGCAACCGGGCAACCTCTTCATCCAAATGTTTTGGAAGTCTGTAAACACCAACTTCGTAATTGTTTTTCCACAAATCAAGTTGGGCAAGTGTCTGGTTGGTGAAGGAGTTACTCATCACAAAAGAAGGATGTCCTGTTGCGCATCCCAGATTCACAAGTCTTCCCTCGGCAAGCAAAAAGATGGCATGGCCGTCTGGAAACAGATATTTATCAACTTGTGGCTTGATGTTAATTTTTTTAATTCCGGGCCATTTTTCAAGTTTGCTTACCTGAATTTCATTGTCGAAATGCCCAATATTGCAGACAATTGCCTGATCTGGCATGGCAGCAAGATGCTCAGCAGTAATCACGTCCTTATTACCGGTTGTTGTGACAAATATATTGCACTGGCCAACCACATCTTCAAGGGTGGCAACCTGAAATCCTTCCATGGCTGCCTGAAGCGCACAAATAGGATCGATCTCGGTCACAATCACACGTGCACCATATGTTTTCATCGAATGTGCACATCCTTTGCCAACATCTCCGTATCCGCAAACCAGGACTACTTTACCGGCAATCATCACATCGGTGGCTCTTTTGATACCGTCTGCCAATGATTCGCGGCATCCATAAAGGTTGTCAAATTTTGATTTGGTCACCGAGTCATTGACATTGATGGCAGGGAACATCAGTTCTCCCCTCTCGAGCATCTGATACAAGCGGTGAACACCGGTAGTGGTTTCTTCGGATACACCTTTTATCTCTTTGATGGCCTTGCTCCAGCGAGCCGGACTATCCTTGAATATTTTCTTTAGAATTTTGAAGAGTTCTCTTTCGTCGGCTCCTTCCATTTCTTTGTCCAGAAGAGCAGGATTCTTCTCTGCAGCATGACCGATATGAACCATCATAGTGGCATCACCTCCATCATCAACAATCATCTGCGGACCTACGCCATTGCCAAAATCAAGCGCACGTTCAGTGCACCACCAGTACTCTTCGAGAGACTCACCTTTCCAGGCAAAAACCGGAATTCCGGCGGCAGCGATGGCGGCTGCAGCATGATCCTGAGTGGAAAATATATTGCATGAAGCCCAGCGGACAATTGCCCCAAGATTTGTAAGTGTCTCAATAAGAACGGCTGTCTGGATGGTCATGTGCAAAGAACCCATGATCCTAACATTTTTCAATGGTTTTTCTATACCGTATTTGGCACGCAAAGCCATCAATCCAGGCATCTCTTTTTCTGCAATTTCAATCTCCTTCCGTCCGAATGCGGCAAGCGCAATATCATGTACTTTGTAATCGTTCATCTTGTTTTTGGGTTAAATCAACACAGGGTTGATCAATTATTATTCAAAATTAAATTAGGTCTGCAAATATATGTAAAGTTCTGATTTTATCTTCAATCAGCTGCTCTTTCAACTTGTCAATGCTATCAAATTTTTTTTCATCACGGATTCTTTCCACAAAACTGATTGAGATGTCGCAACCATAAATATCTTGTGAAAAATCGAAGATATGGGCCTCAATGCTTCTATGGTCCACATTCGAATTCACGGTAGGCCTGGTTCCGACATTCAGCATCCCCTTGTAGCTAACTCCATTTACTTTTACAATAACAGCATAAACGCCATCGGTTGGTACCAGTTTATGATTGTCGTCGGGCAAGACATTGGCTGTAGGAAATCCAAGCTCCCTGCCCAGGCGCCTTCCTTCAACAACTTTCCCCTTCAGCAAATAAGGGTAACCAAGCAAATGGTTGGCCTTACTTATATTTCCAGCTTCCAGCGCTTGTCTGATTTTTGTTGAACTAACTGTTACATTCTCGACCAGCAATGGATTTAGCTGTTCTACCTCAAAGCCATAAAGTGCTCCCAATTGCTTCAATGCGTGAAAATCGCCCTTCCTGTCACGCCCGAATTTATGGTCATATCCAGTTACCAACTTGCACAAATGCATTTTGTCAACAAGAATGTCCTTGACAAAATCTGCATACGAAAGCGAAGCAAACTCCTTTGTAAAGGGGAAAATTACCAGATGGTCGAGGTGAAGTTCTTCAAGAAGCAAACTTTTTTCTTCGGGGCTGGATAAAAGTCGGATGGTATCTTCGTTTGGCGTTACCACCATCCGCGGATGCGGGAAAAAGGTAAATACGACAGACTCACCATCCGTTTCGAGACTTATTCTTTTAAGCTCAGCAATGACCTCACGGTGTCCAAGATGCACACCATCAAAAGTCCCAATGGTTACCACCGGCCTTTTCGCTTTGAAATTGTCTAATCCGTAATGTATCTGCACGTCCAAAAAGAAAATGCAAAAATAATCATTGTTATCCTGCAAAAAAAACTTTATCCGCTACGCGGAAACTAAACATTGACGCACATTTTCTCTACTACAATACTTTATCCGCTACGCGGAAAATAAACTTTGTATCTAATTGTACTTCAATAATGTGAAAGTTTGCAAAGGTCAATTAAAACACCATATAGAAATTTCGGCGTAGCGGATAAAGTACTGTTGAAAATCAACCAAGGTAGATATCTTTACCTCGTAGAGGTTAAACAAAGCGAGCTTTTTCAGAGATTTTCAATAATTCAGCCGAACTCCTTTGAAAAATAATGGGTAATCTTTGAATTGTAATATATAGGCCTCCATTTATTGGCTGCGAATTTTTATTTTTGTTGCTTCAACGACTTCCCTCAGAGAAACAAAATTCGAAAATATAAGCTCACTGCACCCATCATTTAAAAAGGTAAATCATGAACCGAATCCTCTTATTTCTGGCGATCATCTTACTTGCTACCTCATGTGGTAAAAAAAACAATTTCACTATCACCGGAAAAATTGAAGGTGGAGCAGGTAAAACAATCTATTTAAATCACCTGCTCTCCTCCTCCCAGACGCCTTTTGACTCAGCCAAGATGAACAATGCCGGAGAATTTAAGATAAAAGGGACAGTACACGAACCAACCTTTTTTTTGCTGAAGCTTTCTGATTCCAACTTCGCTACTTTACTCCTCGATTCTGCAGAAAATCTTTCTATTACAGGATCGTACAAATATTTCGCCCGGGACTATGATGTCAAAGGCTCTGACAATTCAGCTAAAGTCCGTGAACTCACGTTGAAGTTTGCTGCCGCAAAATCAAAAATTGATTCGGTCCAAACGCTTTACATAAAGCATCAGAACAATGCCCTTTACACCTCAGAACTAGAAAGATG
>CAIRSO010000002.1 GCA_903881215.1 uncultured Bacteroidia bacterium | reverse complement strand
TCTTTTGTTGATCTGGCCCATCGATCACAATTTCCAACCGGTATAATTCTGGGTGTTCTGCATCCCATTTTACAGGACTTTTAACTGAGGCCACGAACTCTACGGCCTGATTATTCAGGATCACCGAAGAGTTTAATAAATTATATTCCTTACCTTTAGGGTCGAATAGACGAAAGTGAGCTTTTGTCTTGGTATTAGGGTTGATAACAGAACCAATAACTTTCAGTTCCGCATTATTATACGCATCATCAAAATCCGTACTCACAACAGGGAAACCAAAAAATGTCTTTGGACGAGCTCTCAACTCAACATGTCCTGTTATTCCTCCAACGGCTCTCTGGTGTTTTCCATTGAATGATATTTCTCTTTCTAGATCCATGACTTCCATGGTGATCCATGCACTTTTACCTGCCTCAACAAAATCTGTAATGTCGCAATCCCAAGGTGTAAAACCGCCTTGATGGGTTGTTACATACTTACCATTAACCCAAACCTTCGCGTGATTATGAACACGCGCAAACGAAAGTTCTATACGTTGCCCTTTAAAATCCGCTGGGATCTGGATCTCTTTTCTATATGCAAAAGGTTTGTCAAATTCAATAAGGTAACCGTCTTGAAAAACATCATGCGGTATATCAACGCGGTCCCATATCTTTGAATCTTCAATATTAGGACTTAAAAAGTCATCCGGTTTGTTAAAGGCAAAATACCATTCTCCGTCTAAAGAGATATTAGCATCTTTCACGCCGTCAATGTATACCGCATCTATTTGTTCTGCAGCATTTGCGTTGAGCATAAGGCAAACGCATAGACAGATTTCCGCGATGCCATTGAATAATAGTGATTTTTTCATATTTTTTATTTACCTTTGATAGTTCAAACGCTTCTGATGTTTTTCAATAAAATAATGGTTTTGAAGGGTGTCATTTTTTTGTCCTATTTTCTTTTAGTCTTCTGTTCTTTGTTTCTTCTTCTAATTGTTTAAAGTCTTGTTTTACCTCTTCAATATTTTCTGGTGCTGCGTTATCTTGCGTCCTAATTCTCCAATTTTCGAGTTCATTTCTGAATTTGACGAGGATCTCGTTAAAAGCTGGATCCCCAGCGCGATTATTCATCTCGAAAGAGTCGCTTTTCAAGTCATACAGCTCTTCTTTTGGCTTGGATTTATAATAAGCTGCTTGGGCACCTGAGAGCTTACCCTCTTTATACAGTTTTGCTCCCGCATTGGCAGCGGCTACGTTCTTGACACAGCTATCATAATACGTCACCTCGGGCATGAAATTGCGAATATATTTGTATTTTTTTGAACACACGCTGCGGACTCGGTCAACATCAAGGTCGACACGATCCCGCGTGGCAAAGAGGTATTCAGGTTCTGGCTGTTTGTTCGGACCGAAAAACACACGTCCTGACATATAATCAGGTATATGCCCTCCCGCATAGGAAATAAAAGTTGGCGCCATATCCATTGCGGAAACGAGTTCGTCGCTCCGAAAACCCGGATTAAATCCTGGCTGAAAGAGTTCCGGAACCCGCACGATCAATGGCGTAAGAATACCGCGCTCATAAAGAAATTCCTTGCCCCTGAATATCGCTGGACCATTGTCACCCATCAAGACGATGATTGTGTTGTCGTAGAGACCCTTGGCCTTCAGGTCAGCCAGTAACTTGCCAATTTTCATATCGACCAAATTAACGTTCTCCAAGTAGGCTCCCAGTTCTTCCCGAGCCTCTGGCGTATCGGGCATGTAGGGATTCAACTCTACCTTGGCACGATCAACAGGGTGCTCCGGGCAGGGCACAAAAGGCCATCTCTCCCCATTAGGTCCTTTCAAATTTGCACGGTGGGTATCATGAAACTGGTATTGACAGAAGAAAGGCTGATTTTCGGTCAGCTCATTCCATTTATTAGTATCATACGCTTCCGTTTCAGGAGGAGCAAACTGCCAGTCTCTTTTCAGATAATTACATAGGCCAATGGCATAACCGGCATCGCGAAGGTACTTCGTAAAAATATCCACTCCCTTTGGCAGGGCTTTCTTCTTTTTCTCATCAAAGATCCGCTGGTGTTGCGCAAAAACCTGGTGCGCATAGAGCCCGGTCATGAAACTGGCCCGGCTAGGGCTACAAGTTGAAGCTGCCGTGTAGGCCCTTGTGTAGAGCGCGCCCTCGGCAGCCAGTTGATCCATGTTGGGTGTATGAACTCCTTTAGTGCCATAGACTCCCATATCACACCCAATGTCCTCGATCACAATCCACAAAATATTAGGTAGGCTTTTTGTTTCTACTGCCGCAACTGTCATCAGACAGCAAAACATGCTTTGTATTAAGGCAATAACTACTTTTAAAGTGCGGTCATTTATGTGAATTTTCATTGTTTTCATTGTTTTTGGAGGATAGGTGTCGGGATCGTTGAGGTGATTGGATTTGTCAGGAATAATTCAGGATTTTTTATGTAATATTCCTTCATTTTTTCCAGTGGGATAGGCGTGCCTAAAGCTCTTTGAGCGATATGTTTATTATAGATGTCTTTAAAAGCTCTCAAGTCACGTTGACCACTAAAATCAAATTCGCCTTGAATCT
>CAIRSO010000001.1 GCA_903881215.1 uncultured Bacteroidia bacterium | reverse complement strand
TTCATAAAAAATGCAAATGATTGCGATGAAAAAAAAATTATTGGTATAGCATGTATCAGATGATGTCTCAAAATATCTTCGTTTTTTTGTAGCGTTTCATTGCTCTCACCTCGTATTGATTACAAACAAAAAACA
Source organism: uncultured Bacteroidia bacterium (assembly GCA_903881215.1). GTDB lineage: Bacteria > Bacteroidota > Bacteroidia > Bacteroidales > Prolixibacteraceae > CAINVV01. The sequence continues at coordinate 9,552 of CAIRSO010000001.1, read as the reverse complement.
TCGTTCGATGAAGAACCTTATTCTTGGGATAGTTTTGCTGACCACCTTATCAGGATGTCTGAGACCGGATGACATTTGGGCAGAGAATACTGATTCCAGTACCCTGATTTTCCAGTCAGAATACATCAATTATGCCTGGGGATACAACCACAACGGTTGGATGCTTGACAATACCGGTCAGGTCAAAAGATTTCAAAAGACCGCGAAATGGGTTTTTCCGGATTCGCTGGGGTATGTCTCGGCTTCTGACATGCAGAAAAATATGGCTGCCTGCGACTCTGTCATTGCGCAAATTAGTTCCAATGAGCTTGCGCTTTATAGTGAAAAAGCAATCAGTTGCCTCAATTATAACATGACAAAACCACAAAACCTGATGGCCGATGCCGGTGAACATATTTATGCTTTCTATATTTACGACTTCGGTGGCAACCGGTATAAACGTGTGATTTTGAAAATGAGGGGAGACTGGTCGCAGGAGAATCTGGCCCCGAATGCCGGGGGGATTGTTGATTGGATGATGAAAATTAAATAATGTGATGATGTGAAAATATGAAAATGTGGAAATGTGAAAATATGAATAAAAAAATCTTTGTGGTGGTTCTTTTGTTTGCCTTCTTCACGGTAGGTTGCACCAAGGATACAACACTTTCACCCGAAGGGGAAAAAATCGTCATGACCGACAAATCCCTGAAATTGGTGAATGCCAGCAATTCTTTTAGCTTTTCATTGCTCAGTAAGAGCCTTGACGGAACCCTTCAAAACAGGATGGTTTCTCCCCTGAGTGTCACGACTGCACTTTCGATGACCCTTAACGGTGCTTCAGGTACAACCCTCACCGCCATTCAGAAAACCCTTGGCCTCGATGGACTTACAAAAGACGAGATCAATAAAATCAATCTTGATTTGGCTACAGCCTTGCAAAAATCCGATCCGAATGTAGTGATGAACATCGCCAATTCTATCTGGATCAGAAAAGATTTTGTGGTACTCGATCCATTTATCACGACCAATCAGACCTATTACAGTGCTCAGGTGTCGAAACTGGATTTCAATCCGGCGGCGGTTACAACGATCAACAGTTGGGTAAGCGAAAAGACCAATGGTAAGATCCCGACCATTTTGACCAGCATCGCCAGCAACGAGATCATATTTCTGATCAATGCCATCTATTTCAACGGCAAATGGAAATACCAGTTCGAGACCTCCAAGACAGCCAGTGAACAGTTTACCTGCACCGACAAAAAACTCGTATCTGTACCCATGATGAAAATGGAGAATAGTTTTGGCTACTCCGTTCAGTCGGGATACAAAGCTTTGAAAATGCCTTATGGCGCTGATAAATTTCAAATGGTTCTGCTACTTCCCGATGCTGGAACCACACCCGATAAATTGGCCGCATCTCTGAATTCTGACCAATGGAGTACCCTGAATGCTGCACTCAAAATAAAGACGAAAGTCCCGGTCTGGATCCCCAAATGGAAATTTTCGTGGGATATCACCCTCAACGATATTCTATCTTCTTTGGGAATGAGCATTGCTTTCGATCCCAACAAAGCCGACTTTTCAGGCATCAATGCGCAAAATCAACTTTACATCACAAAGGTCATTCACAAGACTTTTATCGATGTCTCTGAATCCGGCACTGAAGCTGCGGCTGTTACCTCTGTCGGCGTAGGAACCACAAGTATGCCGGTTGATCCGCCTGCTTTCTACGCCACGCGGCCATTCCTGTTCTTTATCATGGAAGAGGATTCGGGAGCCATTCTTTTTGCCGGAAAAGTTGAAAACCCACTTGTAAACAATTAAACCATGAGAATAACCATTCTGCTTGTCACGCTGCTGTTCAGCCTGACCCTTTTCGCCCAAAAAAGGAACCGCGATGTCGTTTACCTGAAAAACGGAAGCATCCTGCGGGGAACCATTGTGCTTGTCGACCCTGGCCACTATATCAAATTGAAGACTCCGGACCGGAATGTCTGGGTCTTTGAGCAGGAGAAAATCGATAGCATTGGTATGCACCCTTCTAAAATTCATATTCCTCAAAAGAACGGCTATTTCAATCTGACCGAAATGGGTGTTTTAGCAGGTAATTCGGCCAATTACAAAAAGAATCCATTCACTCTGATGAACATTAACAGCTGGAAATTTGAAAATGGATTCACAGCAGGTATTGGTGTTGGCGTAGAATTTTTCAATGAAACCTATCTACCGGTGGTGGCCGATTTCAGGTATTTCATCAGGAAAGCCGGAGCGATGCCCTTTGTTTCGCTTCAAGGCGGATATTCAATCCCATTGGGTGGTACTTACACCCAGCAAAATTATTACTACCCTCCGTATATGTGGGCTTCTTCCGATATCTATCGGCCATCAACCCAACCAACAAACGTTGATGTCTCTGCCAGAGGAGGGTGGTTGCTCAATCCAGCCATTGGGATTCAGGCACCTATCAATGAAAATCTCTCGATAACTTTTAGTGCCGGGTACCGAATGATGCGACAACGCTACGGCAAAGATGACGCCTATAAAATGGATGTCGATTACAACCGTCTTTCCCTCAAAGTTGGCTTACTATTAAAATAATACTTCCCATGAGAAACTCAATAAAACATAATCTGATTCCATTCCTTATGCTGGTACTAATGTTTTCAGCATGCAAGGATAAATTCACCGAACAGTATCTCGAGCTTGAACCGGTCTACATGGGATACCAGGAGTTCCGCATGTCAGTAAAGATGGTAACTCAGCAAGACCTGGCCAAACCCGGAAAAATCTACACCAAAGATGCCTATTTGTTCATCAACGAACGGATGAAAGGGATCCACGTGTACAACAACGCCAATCCTGCCTCTCCCCAATATGTAGGATTTATCAACATTCCCGGTAACGTCGACATCGTGGTAAGAAACAATGTGATGTACGCCGACAGCTACATTGACCTGGTAGCCATCGACATCACCAATCCGGCGCAAGCCAAAGAGGTTGGAAGGATCAAAGGAATCTTCCCCTATTCAGTTCCTCCTTCCGATGACACTAGCTACCGTCAAGGACAGGTAGATGATACCAAAGGGGTTGTTGTGGGCTGGAATGTCAAAACGGTGCGCAAAGAGATCAATAATGCCAACTATCCAATTTATCCCATCTATTATGGCTACAGTTTGAATACAAAGATGGATGCACTCTCCAGCAGTTCTGCTCCAGGCAGCTCTACAACCGGTTCTGCTGCCGGAGTTGGAGGTTCGATGGCCCGTTTCGGATTGACCGGCAATAACCTTGTCGCCGTTGATAACCATACATACTACAACGTAAACTTGTCAGATGCCAACAACCCCAAACTGGAATCTCAATCGCAAATCAATTGGGGCATTGAGACCATGTTCCTCTATTCAAAATACATGTTTCTGGGTACCACTACCGGAATGCTGATCTATGACCTTTCCGATCTGAACAAACCAACTTATATCTCTTCCTTCTGGCACGCCACCGGTTGCGATCCGGTCGTTGTTGAGAACAATACAGCGTATGTCACCATTCGGGGAGGCAATATCTGCGGCAGCAACATCAACAGGCTGGATGTACTGGATGTGACCAATGTGCTGAAACCAAAATTGATCCGCTCCTACAACATGGACAATCCCTACGGACTGGGCATCAGCGGCGATATACTTTTTGTATGCGACGGAACCTCCGGATTAAAAGTGTACGATGCTTCTGATCCGTGGCTGATCAGCGAACATATTTTGGCCAGCTTCCCAAAAATTCAGGCCTACGATGTGATTCCATTGGGAACCTCCCTGCTGATGATCGGGAATGACGGCTTTTACCAGTACGATTACTCAAATGTGAACAATATTAAGCAGATAAGCTCGATCCTGGTGAAGAAGTAAGAAGTACTTAGAGTACTTAGAATACTTAAAGTACTTAAAGTTATGAACTCCGAACAGATCAGGTAATTAGCGTAAGTACTTTAGTCACTTAAGTTCACTCTAGTCACTTGAGTCATTCCTTTCCCACAGAAGCTTCTTCCCAAACCCCAACCGATTATCCGTCATTTTCAAATATTCAATGGTAAGAACCCAGAGGGTGGTATCCATCAATGCGGCAAACGGAAATCTCCTTAGGTAGGCTGAGCTTGCCTTGTCAAGTGCATCCCCTTCTGCTCTGATTAAGGTTCCTGTAAACTGTATCCCTTGTATTTTGCCTATGATGCTCGTTTCCAGGACCACATTGCCAGCTACTTTTGAGCTGAGAACGGCCTCCTGGATGTGCCTCGTTTCGTAACCGGATGTAAAAACAAAGGCCATCTGCTCTTCCTGAAAGGCATAAAAACAATTGGCAACCCATGGCTGATCGCCCGAGACCGTAGCCAGGGTCAGGACGTGGTGCTTCTTGAGGAAGGTGGTTATTTTGGGGTCGGCTTGTTGCATAACTTAAAGATATAAGCCCCAAAAGTAGGAAAAAGTGACTAAAGTGAGCTAAATTACTTGCGCCACCTGACTGATCTGACCGGAGTTCCCAACTTTAAGTACTTTAAGTATTCTAAGTACTCTAAGTACTTTTTTATTATCTTTGTGCACTTTAAAAAAAGCGAGTTGCACAAGGCTATGAACAAGAAATTCAGGGAATACAAGGAGTTTAATCTTTCACAAATTAACAAGGATATCTTAAAGTTCTGGGAAGAGGATGATACGTTTCATAAGTCCATCACCACCAGAGCCGAAGGGAAGCCTTTTATCTTTTACGAAGGTCCGCCATCGGCCAATGGCCAGCCCGGAATTCACCACGTTGTATCCCGCGCCATCAAGGATATTTTCTGTCGCTACAAGACACAGCAGGGATTTCTGGTCAAGCGTAAAGCCGGTTGGGATACCCACGGACTTCCTGTCGAACTCAGTGTTGAGAAATCTCTAGGCATCACAAAGGAGGATATCGGCAAACATATCTCGGTAGCCGATTACAATGCTGCCTGTCGCCGTGAGGTGATGAAATACACCGACCTTTGGGAAGACCTTACCCAAAAAATGGGGTATTGGGTCAACATGGACGATCCATACGTTACCTACGACAACCGATACATCGAAACTTTGTGGTGGCTGCTGAAATCTTTCTACAACAAAAATCTGCTTTACAAAGGATATACGATCCAGCCTTATTCACCTGCTGCCGGCACCGGACTAAGTTCGCACGAGTTGAATCAGCCCGGTTGCTACCGCGATGTGAAAGACACGACCTGTATCGCCCAATTCAAGGTGATCAGGAATGAGAAATCGGCCCCGTTGTTCGATCAGGTTTCTACCGATCTTTACATCCTGGCATGGACAACCACCCCCTGGACACTGCCTTCCAATACTGCCCTGGCTGTGGGTGCCGCCATCAAATATGTCAAAGTTCAAACTTTCAATCCTTATACCGGTCAGCCAATCACGGTTGTTCTGGCCAAGAATCTTTTCCGCCACTATTTCCCCGAAAAGAACGAAGCGCTAACGCTGGAAAGCTTCTCCGGCGAAGGAAAAAACATCCCTTATCTGCTTCTTGGAGAATTTTCAGGAAGTCAGCTGGTGGGCGTTAATTACGAACAACTGTTTCCATGGGTGAAACCGATGGGTGATGCTTTTCGGGTCATCCCGGGCGATTTCGTTACCACCGAAGATGGTACCGGCATTGTGCACATTGCACCAACTTTCGGTTCGGACGACGACAGGGTTGCCAAACAGACAGGCATTGTACCACTGCTTCTGATCGATAATGAAGGGAAACGCCAGCCGATGGTCGACCGTCAGGGCCGCTTCTTCCGGTTGTCAGATCTGGATGCGGATTTCGTGAAGGAGAATGTCAGCAAGGAGCTCTACAAAGAATTCGCAGGCCGTTTTGTCAAAAACAGTTACGACGAAAAGCTTACCGAAAACGATGCCACGCTTGATGTGGATTTATCTGTTTCTCTGAAATTAGCCGGAAAAGCCTTCCGGGTAGAAAAATACGAGCACAGCTATCCGCATTGCTGGAGGACGGATAAACCGGTGCTATATTATCCGCTGGATTCGTGGTTTATCAAATCTACTGCGGTCCGCGATCAGATGATCGACCTCAACAAAACCATCAACTGGAAACCACAATCTACCGGAACCGGACGCTTTGGCAACTGGCTCGAAAATCTGGTCGACTGGAACCTCTCACGCTCCAGGTACTGGGGAACTCCCCTGCCCATCTGGCGTACCGAAGATGGCACCGAAGAGCTGTGCATCGGCTCGGTGGAAGAGCTGATAGCAGAAATTGAGAAATCAGTAGTTGCCGGATTTATGCCGGAAAATCCTTACAAAGAATTCGTTGTCGGCGACAACTCCAAAGAAAATTACGAAAAGATAGACCTTCACCGTCCCTTTGTGGATGACATCATACTGGTATCCCCGAATGGGGTGAAAATGGTCCGCGAGCTCGACCTGATCGATGTCTGGTTCGACTCAGGTGCCATGCCTTTCGCGCAGGTTCACTATCCGTTTGAGCACAAAGAGGAGTTTGACACGCTCTTTCCCGCTGATTTTATCGCGGAAGGCGTCGACCAGACCAGAGGCTGGTTCTTTACCCTGCATGCTATCGCTACCATGGCCAAAGGCTCTGTTGCCTTTAAAAATATTATCTCCAACGGACTCGTTCTGGATGCTGCCGGCAACAAAATGTCGAAGCGTCTGGGCAATGCTGCAGACCCTTTCGTCACCATCGAAAAATACGGTTCCGATCCGGTTCGCTGGTACATGATCACCAATTCTCAACCCTGGGACAACCTGAAATTTGACCTGGCAGGAATCGATGAAGTACGACGCAAATTCTTTGGAACGCTTTACAATACCTATAGTTTCTTCTCACTTTATGCCAATGTTGACGGCTTTGCCTACCGGGAAGCTGAACTCCAGAATTCTGAGCGGCCTGAACTGGACCGCTGGATCCTTTCGTTGTTGAACACCCTGGTCAAAGATGTGACAGAGGCTTACGAAACATACGAGCCCACCAAAGCCGGCAGAGCCATTTCCGAATTTGTCTCTGAAAATCTTTCCAACTGGTATGTGAGGCTGAGCCGTAAACGCTTCTGGGGAGGAGAATATGATGCAGATAAGATTTCGGCATACCAAACCTTGTACACGACACTCGAAACGATCGCCAAACTGATTGCGCCGTTAGCCCCTTTTTACAGCGATCAGCTTTACCGCGACCTGAACAAGGTAGCCCGGAGGGAAGTTGATCAATCCGTGCACCTCACGATATTTCCTGTTTCCGACGATAGTTTGGTCGACAAAGCATTGGAAGAGCGCATGGAATTGGCGCAGAAAGCATCTTCCATGGTACTCGGCCTTCGCCGGAAGGAGAAAATCAAGGTTCGTCAGCCGTTGGCCAGAATCATCGTTCCGGTGTTAAGCGAGCGATTCCGCAAGCAGTTTGAGGCGATCGAAAACATCGTCCTGACTGAAGTCAATGTCAAAGCGGTAGAATACCTGACGGACGCATCCGGCATTATCAAAAAGAAGATCAAACCCAACTTTAAAACGCTTGGGCCAAAATACAGCAAACTGATGAAGCAGATTGCCTCAATGGTAACTGCGATGGATCAGGCTCAGATTGCCACTTTCGAAAGAGAAGGTTCCTACGACACCCTTATCGAAGGCGAACCGGTCAGACTGGTTACTGAAGATGTAGAAATACTGACGGAGGATATTCCGGGATGGCAGGTAGCCAGTGAAGGCAACCTCACTGTGGCACTCGACATCCATGTTTCTCCTGAACTGAAGCTCGAAGGGATTGCCCGTGAGCTGATCAACAGAATTCAGAACCTCAGAAAAGACAGCGGTTTTGAGGTAACAGATAAGATTGAGCTGACCATTGGGAATCATCCGGAGCTGGCTGAAGCACTTGAAAAATATGGTGACTATATTTGCACCCAAACGCTCGCAGTGCAACTAAAACTTGCTGACATTTCTGAAACATCTGAGGATCAACTTTTTGAAATTGACCCGGGATTGGAAACATCGATCACAGTAAAGAAGATTTAAAAGAGATTAACCGGGGCTGTTCATAAATTTTTACACCAGCGTGTAAAAACAGAACTGATAAAGATTATATTTACAAAAAGCGCAACATTATGGCAGAGAAGACTAGGTATTCGGACGATGAACTCCAGGAGTTTAAGGCCTTGATTCTGGGAAAATTAGACAAGGCACGTCAGGATTACGATCTATACAAAAATGCTATTACCCAGGGTGATGGCAATGACACACAAGATACTTCTCCAACTTTCAAGGTATTGGAAGAGGGTGCGGCTACCTTATCCAAAGAGGAGGCCGGGAAACTTGCGCAACGTCAGCAGAAATTTATTCAGCATCTCGAGGCTGCCCTGATCCGGATTGAGAACAAGACATACGGTGTCTGCCGCGAGACCGGTGCATTGATCTCCAAGGAACGGCTGCGTGCGGTGCCTCATGCGACCTTGTGTATCGACGCGAAAAATTCTCAGCGCTGATCAACTCTTAATCTGATTGATTATCCCTTCTGATCCTTTTTTTCAACGAACAGGCAGGATTATTTTGCCTTATTACGTCTGACAATTAACTATGAGCAACAAAACAAAATCGATCCTTATCATCCTGCTGATACTGCTGGTTGACCAAATTTTGAAAATTTATATCAAGACGCACTTCATGCTGGGTGAAGAGGTCGTTGTGGCAAAAAACTGGTTTATCATCCATTTTGTCGAAAACAACGGAATGGCTTTTGGATTCGAATTTGGAAAAAGCATTGGCAAATACTTCCTGTCGATTTTCCGGATCGCCGCCATTGGCGCTTTGGGCTGGTATATATCCAAACTCTTGAAGAAAGAGGTGCCGTTCGGATTAATTGTTTGCTTCTCGCTGATTTTTGCCGGAGCGACGGGCAATCTGATCGACAGTGCCTTTTATGGATTGATTTTTAATGAAAGTCGCGGTTCCGTTGCCACAATGTTTCCAGACGGGGGAGGATATACTTCATTTTTATTGGGTCGAGTGGTGGATATGTTCTATTTCCCATTGATCAACACCCATTTCCCATCGTGGTTTCCTTTCTGGAACGGACAGGAATTTATCTTTTTCAGACCAGTTTTCAACATTGCAGACTCCTCCATCTCCATAGGAATTGTGGCCATATTTATCTTCTACCGTCAGCATTTTGACGACAAAAAAGAAGAGGCAGTCGTAGAAGCACCTTCAGAAACTCAAACGTCTGCCGAAGAGGCAAATCCAAAAGTTGAATCCGATGAGGTGCAAGAGTTACGGCACCTTGATCAGTAGAAACATGCATCCGTGACAATCAGAGCACCGGAGGTGCGACCTATTTGTAGAAAACATGCATACGGCGTCAATCAGAGCACCGGAGGTGCGACCCGTTTGTAGAAATCATGCATCCATGACAATCTGAGCACCGGAGGTGCGACCCGTTTGTAGAAATCATGCGTCCGTGACAATCAGAGCACCGGAGGTGCGACCCGTTTGTAGAAATCATGCGTCCGTGACAATCAGAGCACCGGAGGTGCGA